>JAKSKE010000014.1 GCA_024401895.1 Bacteroidales bacterium | reverse complement strand
ATATGAATTCAAAGGCAGTTCTTGATATTTTCAAGGAAATTACAACCGTTCCCAGAGAGTCCGGTCACGAAGAGAAAATGGTTCAATGGCTTAAGGACTGGGCTACAAGCCATTCTCTGGCCTGCAAAATCGACAAGGTGGGCAACGTGGTCATCCGCCGCGAAGCCGCTCCGGGAAAAGAGAATGTCCCGGTGATTGTACTTCAGGCCCATATGGATATGGTCTGCGAAAAGAATGAATCGTGCGGCCACGACTTCGCCACCGACCCCATATCATACATTGTCGAGGACGGATGGATGATTGCCCCGGACACAACTCTGGGAGCCGATGACGGCATAGGGATTGCGGCCGCTCTGGCCCTGCTCTCCGACTCCGTTCCGACAGGACCCGTAGAATGCCTTTTCACCGTTTCCGAAGAGACCGATATGTTTGGAGCCGAGCATCTCGAAGCCGGGTTTATTACCGGTGACACCCTTGTAAATCTGGATTCCGAAGACGAGGGCGAACTTTTCATCGGCTGTTCGGGTGGCCTGAATACCAACATAGAATTCGCCCTGGGAAAAGAGGCGTTGAAAGCCGGTTATGAAACCCTCCTGCTAAAGGTTGAAGGCGGCCTTGGAGGCCATAGCGGAGATGAAATCAACAAAGGACGCGCGAATGCAGTACAGCTGCTGTGCCGTTTCCTGCACAGCGAATTCGCCCGGGGAATGCAACTCTGCGGCATTGTGGGAGGCGGCAAGCCCAATGCAATAGCCAGAGAGGCGCAAGCCCTTGTTGCGGTAGCCGACAAGAAGGCCACCGCCGGGCGTTTCGAGCAGTTCGGCAAGGACATCCGCCAGGAATTCCACGTAACCGACCCCGGCATAGGAACGTCTGTCCACAAATCCGAGCCAGCCGAATTTGCATATGACACTGCCCTGGCACAGAAATTCATAGCTGCAATGTTCGCCTGCCCCCACGGAGTTCAGGCTATGAGCCAGGACATTCCCGGGCTGGTTCAAACTTCCACAAACCTGGCGGCGGTAAAGCCCTCCTCCAACGGAGCGCTCACCGTAATCACAAGCCAGAGAAGTCCTTCGCGGAACGAGCGCATTTCCCTTGCACACAGGATTGCGGCCTGTTTTGAACTTGCCGGAGGCAAAAGCGAACATCTCCTGGAATATCCCGGATGGGAGCCCAATCCCAAGTCTGCCATTCTGAAGCGCAGTGTGCAGGCCTACCGGAAGCTCTTCAATGAAGAGCCCGTAGTGCGTGCCATACACGCCGGCCTGGAATGCGGTCTCTTCCTTACAAAATTCCCCAATTTGGATATGGTTTCATTCGGGCCTACCCTCCGCGGGGTCCACGCTCCGGGCGAAAAGCTTGAACTTGCATCGCTCGACCGTTTCGTAATGCTGCTTGAAGAAATCGTAACCACTTTCGGAGAATGACAGTCGCCCCCTCACTGCTGTCGGCAGATTTCCTGAATCTGAGTAAAGACGTGGCTATGCTCAACGCCAACGCCGACATTGCCCACCTCGACATTATGGACGGGGTGTTCGTTCCCAACATTTCTTTCGGTTTTTCTGTGGTGGACGCTCTCAAGGGAAAGTTTGATATTCCTGTCGATGCTCACCTAATGGTTGTCCACCCCGAAAGGTGGTTCGAGCGCTTTGCCAACGCAGGCGTAAAGATGCTCAGCTTCCACTGGGAAGAAAGCCGCGGCAGAACCTCCGAATTCATTGACCGGCTGCATTCCCTGGGCCTGAAGGCCGGCATTGCAATAAACCCGGACATTCCGGTGTCTCGCCTGTATCCCTATCTCGGCAAAGCCGATTACTTCCTCATAATGAGCGTTTTCGCCGGATTCGGCGGACAGAGTTTCATTCCCGGCAGCCTGGATCGGGTTTCGGCCCTTAAAAGAAAAATCGAAGCCGGAGGATTCCGGGCGGCAATCGAAGTCGATGGGGGAGTGAACCTTTCGAATGCGGCGGACCTGGCCCGCGCCGGAGCCGACATTCTGGTAGCCGGCAGCGCAGTGTTCAATGCCGGAGACCCGGCCTCGGTTATCAGGAAGCTGCAGGCCGTCTGAAACAGACGGAATAGAAAACAATGTTCTGCCAGAATATCTTGCCGACATTAGGCACTGGTCAGAATTTTGTAGTATATTTGTCTGCAATAATAACTTAAAAGATATGATTACTCACGACCTTCGCGTCATCGCGGATGCCATACAGGACAAGAAAGGCCAGAACGTTGTGTCTCTTGATCTGAGAGGCATTGACGGGGCCATCGCAGACTATTTCGTAATATGCAATGGCGACTCCACGACCAATGTAGGCGCAATTGCCGACAATATTCTTAAGGAAACCAAAGAACAACTGAATCTCAAACCCATTCGAATGCAGGGAATGGAGAACAATTTCTGGGTTATACTGGACTACGGAAATATAGTCATACACGTGTTCCAGACCCCTTACCGGGAATTCTACCGGCTCGAAGACCTCTGGGCCGATGCTCCGTCAAAAACCTATTCCGAACGCAGTTTAAAAGCAAGACAGAAGAGAAATGGCACAGAATAAAAAGAAAGGCGGCAAGAACTCTGGCGGCCCAAAGGTTATTAGAATCAACCTCAGCTGGCTGTACATTCCGCTCATCGCCGGAATAATATGGATGTTCTTCAGCACCAAGAGCGTTCCTGCCCAGAAGGTGGAATGGGCGCAGGTGAAGGTTATGATAGAAGCCGCCGACGTAAAAGACATCCACTTTGTAAGAAACGATTTCAAGGGAACGGTAACAATATATCCCGACCGTCTGGAGAAATACAAGAATCTTTTCCCCGGCGGGGAAGTGCCGGCAAAGTCTCCGCACTTTTACTTTCTCACTTCTACAAAATTCGACCCCGAGGCCGAATTCGAGGCTCTCAACGAGGCTCTGGTTATGGATAACGAGAAACCCGTCAAACTCATCATAGAGAATGACGCCAAAGTGTGGGACAATATTCTCCAGTGGGTGTTCCCCATTCTGCTCATTGTCCTGTTCTGGGCCTGGATGTTCCGCGGAATCAACAAGGGCCCCGGCGGCCAGGGCGCGGGCGGAATGAACCCTTTCAACGTTGGAAAGGCTACCGGCAAACTTACCGACAAAAACAAGGTTAACGTAACCTTTAAGGATGTGGCCGGTCTCTACGGTGCCAAGGAAGAGGTTATGGAGATTGTAGATTTCCTCAAGAACCCTGCAAAATATACTAGTCTGGGCGGAAAGATTCCCAAGGGAGCCCTTCTTGTAGGTCCTCCGGGCACCGGCAAGACCCTGCTCGCCAAGGCTGTGGCAGGCGAGGCCAACGTACCGTTCTTCTCTATAAGCGGTTCCGACTTTGTAGAAATGTTCGTGGGCGTAGGTGCCTCCAGAGTGCGCGACCTGTTTGCCCAGGCCAAGGAAAAGGCCCCCTGCATCGTATTCATAGACGAGATTGACGCAGTAGGCCGGGCCCGTGGAAAGAACGCCGGTTTCTCTTCCAATGACGAACGGGAAAACACCCTGAACCAGCTGCTTACCGAAATGGACGGGTTCGGCAGCAACAGCGGTGTCATTGTGCTTGCAGCCACCAACCGCGCCGACATTCTGGACAAGGCCCTTATGAGAGCCGGTCGTTTCGACCGCCAGATTCACGTAACTCTTCCCGACCTTAACGAACGCAAGGAAATATTCCAGGTTCACCTCAAGAATATCAAGCTCGACAGCAGCTTCGATCTGGACAAAGTAGCCAAGCACACTCCGGGATTCTCGGGAGCCGACATTGCCAATGTCTGCAACGAAGCGGCCCTCACCGCCGCCCGCAAGAATCACCAGAGCGTTACCGAACAGGACTTTATGGATGCGGCCGACCGCATCGTGGGCGGCATCGAGAGAAAGAAGACCATAATGTCGCCTGCCGAGAAGAGGCTTACCGCATACCACGAAGCCGGCCACGCCGTAACCGGATGGCTGCTTGAAGGCTGCGCCCCCGTGCTCAAGGTAACCATAATCCCAAGGGGACAGGCTCTGGGAATCACCTGGTCTTTGCCCGATGAAAAAGTAACGCAGTCAAAGACCGAGCTTATGGACGAGATGTGTATGCTGGTAGCCGGTCGCGTTGCCGAAGAAATGGCAAATGACGGGGTACCCTGCTCCGGAGCTCTGAGCGACTTTGAGAGGATGACCAGAATGGCCTACGCAATGGTGACATACTACGGAATGAGCGGCAAGATAGGCAATGTTTCGTTCTACGATTCAACCGGAGCCAGGGGTTATGAACTCACCAAGCCCTACAGCGAAAAGACCGCTCAGCTCATTGACGAGGAAGCAAAGGCCATTGTTGATGAGGTTACCCTGAAGTGCCGTGAAATTCTTACCAGCCACCGCGATTCTCTTGACAACTTGGCCAGGCTGCTTGTAGAGAAGGAAGTCATTACGGCCGAAGATCTTGAAGCCGAACTTGGTCCCAAGGCCGGCAAGCACGGCGAAGAAAGGCTGAAACCCGAAGAAGAACCCAAACCGGAAGCAATCTCCAATGAGCAGTGATTTAAAAAAAAGAACCGTTTTCGGAGCATTGTTCCTGGTGGTGATGATAGGAGCCCTGATGTTTGAATACGGGGCTCTATGCCTTTTGATTGTCATTATGGCGGGGACTGTCAATGAATTCCTGGACATTACCCTCGGAAAAGGCACGGTTCGCCTTCAGCGCATTCTTGCAATAATTGCAGGTATTCTGCTTTTTGCCGTTATGGCTTTCCACTGCCGAGATGGAATCTCCCTGCGCTGGGCATCCCTTGTCCTGATTCCGGTTCTGGCCATTCCTATGTCGTTCATATTCAGCGGCAGAATCGAGCAGATGGACCACCTGATGCCGGTTTATTCGGCCCTGGTGTATATTGCCCTTCCCATTGCCCTGTGCCCGTTCATTCTTTTCATTGACGGGCAGTACAGCTGGAGACTCCTGCTGTCGTTCTTTATCCTTATATGGATGTCCGACACCGGAGCCTACTGCATAGGGTCTATGTTCGGTCAGAAATCCGGTGCACGCAAGCTGGCTCCAACCATTTCTCCCAAGAAATCGTGGTGGGGATTCTGGGGCAGCATCGCTTTTGGTGTAATGACCGCCGTGGTACTGTATTTCTGCTCTATGCTCGACTTCCATTTGATTCACTGTGCCGTGCTGGGAATAATAGTTCCGGCAGCCTGCGTTTGCGGAGATCTGGTGGAGTCTATGTGGAAGCGTCGCTACGGAGTAAAGGATTCCGGCAATCTTATTCCCGGGCACGGCGGCTTTCTCGACCGTTTCGACAGCTCCCTTACGGCTATTCCACTCGCATCCCTTTATCTGCTAATATTCAACCTTATATAAATGAAAATCGACAGAAACTCATATATTGAAGTAATTGCCGTGCTGGTGGGCAGCATAGTCCTTTCCATAGCATCTCTCAAATTCATTCCCGTAATATGGCTCAGCTGGTTCATAAGTATGTTCTTTATCTGGCTGGGAATTATGGTAACGTATTTTTTCCGCATTCCGCGCCGCGAGTCCGAAGGCGATGACAAGAATGTCACATCCGTTGCAGACGGGCAGGTGGTGATAATAAAGGAAACCTACGAAGGGGAGTACCTCAAACGCAACTGCATCCAGGTTTCGGTATATATGAACTTCTTTGATATGCACGCCAACTTCTGGCCGGTTGACGGAGAGGTTACCTATTACAAATACCATCCCGGCAAGCACTGGCTGGCCTTCAAGCCCAAGGCCTCCGAGGAGAACGAGCACAGCTGTACCGCAATCCGCACTCCGGACGGAACCGAGATTATGTTCAAACAGTTGGCGGGAACCTTTGCCCGAAGAATCGTAAACTACGCTGTACCGGCTATGAAAGTACGCGCCGGCAACCAGTGCGGCATAATCAAGTTCGGCTCCAGAATAGATATGTATCTGCCTTTGGATGCAGAGATAAAGGTTGAAACGGGAGAAGTCACACGGGCTTGCGAAACCGTTATTGCTTCCCTTCGATAAGTTCCAGCAGTTTGTCAACTGCTTCTTCCTGAGGAACGTGCCTTAGAACGGGTACGTTCTTTTTGTATATGCTTACCTTGCCGGCACCTTCCCCCACGTATCCCCAGTCGGCGTCGGCCATCTCTCCGGGGCCGTTCACTATGCAGCCCATTACGGCTATCACAATATTGTTCAAATGCGCCGTGCGCGCCTTAACTTCCTCGAAAGCGGCCTGAAGGTCGTACATAGTGCGTCCGCATCCCGGACAGGCTATGTACTCGGGCCGGTAGAAGCGGCGGCGGGCGGCCTGCATTATTTCATCGGCAAGGTATTGCCCGATTCCGGCATCGGAAGGAATTTCGTCTATCTCGCGGTTCAGCAGTTTCGGTCCCCAGTGGCAGGCGGCGCCCAAAAGGCTTGTATGCTCCGTTTTACCGGGGGAGAAGCGGGCAATGAAGAATGCCGGTTGCAGCTCGTTTACCGGAGGTTCGGTGAGGGATACCCTGATTGTGTCGCCTATTCCTTCCTGCAGCAGAGTCGAGATTCCGACGCAGGATTTTATGCGGCCGCTGTCGGCATTGCCGGCTTCGGTGACTCCCACGTGGAAGGGGAAGACCTCTCCGAATTCGGCTGTCTCCATTTTCGCGAGTTCCCTGTAGGCATTCACCATTGTAACCGTATTGCTTGACTTGAGCGACACTACAACCTTGCGGAAATCCTCTTCCCGGCAAATCCGTATCCATTCCATCGCCGCCTTTGCCATAGCATACGGAGTATTGCCGTAAAGGTTTGTGATATAAGTGCCCAGGGAGCCGTGGTTAAGCCCTATCCTTATGGCAGTGCCATATTCTTTGCAAACGCCAATCAGACGGCGGAATTGCAGGCAGGCCTGGGTATGGTCGGGATGGAAGTTACCGGGATTGATGCGCACCTTCTCTACAAAAGGGGCGACCTCTATTGCAGTTTCACTGCTGAAGTGAATGTCGGCCACCAGAGGGGTAAGGATTCCCCCGGCGCGCAGCTCATCGTGAATAGCCCTCACCTGCGCGACGTTCTGCCTTCCCGGCACCGTAATGCGCACCAGCTGCGCGCCTGCCAGCGAAAGCTCACGGCACTGCGCCACCGTTGCCGCAACGTCGTCGGTGTGCGTGTTGCACATTGTCTGGACCACCACGGGATTGGAACCTCCAATGAGGACTCCGCCCACATTAACCTCAATTGTCTTCATTGCCGTAAACGTATTGTTTTGCAGCTCTGCGCAAATCCCGGCTGGTGCGGCCGCGGCGTTTGGTCAGCTGATAATAAATTCCGAACTGGACAACGACCCCCATAGGAGACGTGAAATAGAATTTCTCGCTGCTCAGGTAGTCCGGCTTCATAAAATAATCCCAGGACATTCTGAACAGCGCCCTGACGTGGAATTCCACCGGGTCCAGGGCATATCCCAGGCCTGCACCCGCCATAATGCCGTAATCCCAGCGTATGTCGGTAGCGTCGAAGTTGTTCGCAAGGGCATCGTCCACATTGCCCCAGCGCTGCATCTTTGTACGGTATCCTCCGTACATTCCGGCATTCATCATAATCCTAATGCGGTCGGCGTCAAAGTGCCCCTCTATGAGGAACGGCAGTTCGACAATGTCGGTAACGCATTTGTAGGCTCCCCGAATCGAACGCACCGGTACTCCGGTTTCCTTGTCTGTGTCGAACTCGTATCCCTGCTTGCCATAGGCGAGCCCCACGGTAAACCCGAAGTAGGGGAGATAGTCGAACAGTTTCTCGTAATGAGAGAACATTACCGAATAGTATCCCGGAGTCAAAAACCACTTCTGGGGAAATTCCGGGTTAAGGTAGGCCCCGCAGAAATTCACACCGTAATTCACGCCAATCATTGAATAGTCGTTGAGTTTCGGTTTCTGCAGCACAACCGTGTCCAGATAAGCGTCATCGAAGGAAAGCGCGTCTTTAGAGCCGGATTCCTGGGCAAGGCATACGGTCTGTATGAACAGAAATATGAATAGAATGGTCTTTTTCATCAGTCTTTGAATAATTCCTGCAGGTCGATTTCCTGACTTACTTCACTGTTTTCCGGCACCGATATTTCCTTGTTGTCCTCTATCGAGAAGAACCTCACCTTTTCGGGCTGTCTCTGTTCCAGCACCGACCCTGTATCAACCTTGCGGTTTCCGTTCTCGTCTCTGGAAATTCGTATGCAATACTCGCCCTTGTCCAGATAGTATGCCGTAAACTGTCCGTCCTGAGTTACCCAGAAGCGATGGATAACAGAAGTCGCATTCTTGTTGAGAAGCTCTACGTTGTAACTTGCATTTCCGGTGCCCTTGATATCCAGAATCAGGCTGCTCATAGTCTCTTTGTTGGGCAGCGCGAACCTGGTTTCGAGAGAATCGGAATAGAACCCGTTTATGTCCCTGAATGCCTTGTAGGGCAGCTTTACATAATAATCCAAACCTTGTTCGAGCGGTTTTACCGGCTTAATTATATACTGCAGCAGAGAGGTGCTGTCGGGCTCGACCCTGAATTCGACGTCGGTCCTCACCTGGCGGGCGTTCAGTTGGGTAAAGCTTATGTCGGCGAAATGCTCCTCCACAATAGGATAGTCGAAAGACAGAACCACGCCCTTCTCCTCTACAGTCTTGGGATTCGCAGTAAGGGTCAGCTTGCATATTGTGTCGGAACGTTCTACAGTCTGATGTGCCTTCTTTTTCACCGGTTTGCCGTCTGAGCCAAGCAAAAGCAGTTTAAGATGCTCCAGGTCGGCCTGCAAATGATTGTCGGCTCCGGTCTTGCGGTATGCCACGAACAAATGCATAGTGTCGGGGTATGGCCTGGGATCGTTGATCCACAGCTGCAACGTATCCTGATCTTCATTCAGCCTGGTTATGAGGCGGTCGGCAGTGAATCCGGGAACCCATACCGAATCTATCCACACGTTCGGGGCGAAGAACTTCACCTGGGCCGACTTCTCTGAAAGTCTCACCGAACTTTCTATATACTGTTTGGTAGGTCTTTCGCGGAACAGCACAATGTCGTACTGGGATTTGCGGGACATACAGCTCACGGTGTCCTTGGGGTCAAACTTCATAATGTCCGGCAGGCTGTCGGTAACCTTTGTCTCGGGGCGGATTGTCCCGGCAATGAAGCCTACGTCCTCGGTCTCGGGGTCATACATCATATTGTTGTTCGCGTCCGACATTGCATACACGCGGTACAGGGTGTCGCTCAGGTAAGCCATCGAGAAATAGCCCCAGTCGTCGGTCCTGGTATAGGCGTAGGGCTTGGATTTGAACAGGGCAGAGTCGGACAGATCCTTGTAGAAGAGCACCAGGACATCCTTGGCCGGCTCCATTTTCTTGGAATCCCGTACAGTTCCGGTGACATACATCGAATCCACGCAGTTTCCCGTACTGAACACATAGGTGAATCCGGGAATAAGGTTTCCCTCGTTAAGGTCGCCTATGGCCTTGTCGAAAGATATGGAATAGGTGGTATTGGCCGAAAGGGAATCCTCGAAGGTCACAACCAGCGACTTCCCCCTTATCACACATTTCGGAGGGTGGGGAAGCGAGGGCGACATTATTATGTTGGAATTGTTCTTTACGGTTGCGAATTCATCGAACTCCAGCACAATCTTCAGACCCTTGAGGGCAACGTTGACTCCGCCCGACGGGGGAGTTACGTTCAGGATAACCGGAGGAATAGTGTCTTTCAAGCCTCCTGTAGGTGCCTGTGTGGTATTGGCACAGGACGGGGTGAATATTATGGGAATAAACACCGCGGCGCAGGCCAGTATGGGAATCAGACTGTTCTTTTTCATATTTCTACTCTGTGCACGTCGTTGACTCCCTGAATGCGCTTGAGACCGTCTATAAGCGTATCCAGAGTTGCCTTGTCGCGGACGTCTATATATAGCTCTCCTTCAAAAATTCCATTGTCGGAACCCATTGAAACCCGGTTCATATTTACGCCCATATTCAGCGAAATGAAATGCGAAATCTCATTCAGCAGGCCGAGCCTGTCAATTCCGTTTATGGACAGACGAGCGTGGAAATTATGTTCCAGGTCGGGCCAGTGGGCAGGAACGAGCAGGTTCCCGTGCTTGGTTGCAATATTGCCTGCGTGAGAGCAGGATTTCTTATGTATGTGCACTACGCCCATCTGGTCTCTGATGCCTATCACGGCATCGCCGGGAATGGGTTTGCAGCAGGTTGCAAGCACGTATTTGAACTTTCCGCTGTGAATCTGGCGGGAAGGCGTGGCGTCTCCCAGGATAATCTTGAACACGCTGCTGTCCACAATGTCCAGCCCGGTCTTGAAATAGACCTCGTCGAAGTCGTTGCTCTGGACAAAGTCCAGGAACTGCCTGCGAAGTTCGGGGGAGTCGCTTATGCCGCAACTCTTCAAAGTCCTTTCATAAATCTCTTTCCCTTCGGCGACAAGTTCCTGCTTGAAGTTCCTGAAATACTCTATTATCTGCGCCCTTGCGTGGCGTGTCTTCAGGTATTTCAAAGATTCCTTTTCGGGTTTCGCCGACTCCAGGGTAATGATTTCCACCTGGTCTCCCGAATGCAGCACGTGAGACAGCGGCACCAGTTTCATATTCACCTTGGCGGCCACTGCGGTGCGCCCGATATGGGTATGGATAAGATAGGCGAAGTCAAGGGCCGTAGCACCGTACAGGATTGTCTTCTGGTCTCCCTTTGGAGTGAACACGTACATTTCCCGGCTCACGAGGTCGGTATGTATGAGGTCCAGGAAGCCGTAATCGTTCAAATCGTGGTTCAGCAGCGTTTCCTGAACCTTAGACAGCCATCGGTCAACTTCAGAGTTGTTCTCTCCCGAATAGCCCTCCTGCTTATAGGTCCAATGGGCGGCGATTCCCTTTTCGGCAATGTCGTCCATTCTTCTGGAGCGTATCTGCACCTCTATCCAGAACCCGGCGTGGCTCATAAGCGTGCAGTGCAGGGCCTCGTATCCGTTGGTCTTGGGATTGCTTATCCAGTTCCGGTACCGGTTGGGATTGGCATTGTAGAGCTTCAGTATCTTGGAATAGATGAGGAATGCGTCCTCTCGCTCCCGGTCTATGTCTTTACTGTTGTCCCTCGGCTCGAAGATAATCCTCACAGCGTAGATGTCATAAATCTCTTCGAACGAGATTCTCTTGTTGCTCATCTTCCGCCATACCGAATACGGAGTCTTTATCCGTTTCTTAATTTCGAAGTTGAAACCCTCGGTCGACAGCATTTCCGAGATGGGTTTTATGAATTCGTCCACCTGGCGGTCCCGTATCTTTACATTTTCGTTGATTCGGTTGCTTATGTCGTTATAAGCCTCTGGGTCGGTGTACTTGAGGAAGATGTTCTCCATCTCGCTCTTTACGCTGTAAAAGCCCAGACGGTTCGCCAGGGGAATGAAGATATACATTGTCTCGGCCAGAATCTTGTCCCGCTTGTATTCGGGCATAAATTCTATGGTGCGGCAGTTGTGCAGTCTGTCGGCAAGTTTGATGAGGACCACCCTCACGTCTTCATTCAGGGTAAGCAGAATCCTCCTGAAGTTTTCGGCCTGAAGGCTCTCGGCAGACTCTTTCTTTCCCTCGGCATCCAGCACGCTCTTGATTTTAGTGAGGCCGTCCACCAGCGAAGCAATCTTGTCGCCGAACAGGTTGCGTATGTCATCTACGGTATAGTCGGTATCCTCCACCACGTCGTGCAACAGAGCCGAGGCTATGGACTTATAGCCCAACCCTATTTCTTCGATACAGATTCTTGCAACTCTAATGGGATGGATTATGTACGGCTCTCCCGAACGCCGGCGTACATTCTTGTGCGCCGCACTGGCAAAGTCATAGGCCTTTTTGACTACTCTGAACTCCTCGGGGCTTGCGCATCTCTTTTTTGCAAGTTCCTTCAAGACCTCATATTCCTTCTTTACGAGAGCCCAATCCTGCTCGCTGAATTCCGAATAAGTACTCATATCTAAAACAAGCTAAGTTCTGTTACTGTCTGCGCGGGAGCCGGTTCCATAGCCTCCTCCACTGCGGGGAGCATTGCCCTGAAAGCCGCCTCATCCAAAACCGGAATCTGCAGCTGGGCGCACTTGCGCATCTTCTCGGGGCCCGGTTTATCGCCGGCCAGAAGGAAGGACGTACGGGCACTCAGCGACCCGCTGTTCTTTCCTCCGTGCAGAGCAATCATCTCTTTTATCTGGTCCCTTGAAACGCTGAAATTCCCGGATATTACAATGGTCTTGCCCTCCAGCGCGCTGGAAAGCAATCCCGATTCCTGCGAGATTTCGAAACGGAGGCCGAAGGCGCGAAGGCGCGAAATTTCGTCCCTGTGCTGTTCCGATGAAAGGAATTCCACGACCGAAGGGGCAATCACAGCCCCCACGTCGCTCACTTCCTCAAGCTCTTCGCGGCCAACCTCCATAAGTTTGTCGATAGACCTGAAATGCCGGGCCAGAGCTTTTGCGGTAGTCTCTCCGACAAAAGGAATTCCAAGGGCGAAAAGCACTCTTTCAAAGCCCACCTGCCGGGATTCCGCAAGTGAAGCCAGCAGCCTTTCGGCCGACCTTTCCTGCCAGCCATCCAGCGACATAAGTTCGTATTTGCTGAGGGAATAGAGGTCGGCGGGGCCTTTTACAAGTCCCCGGTTTACCAGCTGGTCGACCATTGACTTGCCGCCTATTATGTTCATTGCCTTGCGGCTCATAAAATTCAGAATCCGCCCCTTGATCTGCTGGGGACAGGTAAGATTGTTGGGGCAGAAGCACCTGGCCTCGCCTTCCTGTTTCTGAAGCGGTGTCCCGCAGTCGGGGCAGACCTCGGGGAAAACGGGGGGCACAAGGCCGGCGGCGCGTTTCGAGAAATCGACTCCGGTAATCTTGGGAATAATTTCACCGCCTTTTTCCACAAACACGTAATCGCCCACCCTTATGTCCAGAAGAGCCATCTGGTCGCCGTTGTTCAGGGTAGCCCGCTTGACCACCGTACCCGACAGCAGGACCGGTTCCAGATTCGCCACCGGAGTAACGGCTCCGGTGCGGCCCACCTGATAGTCTATGGAATTGAGCCGGGTGCAGACTTCCTCGGCCTTGAACTTGAAGGCCACGGCCCAGCGGGGCGACTTGGAAGTGTATCCCAGAGTCCTCTGCGCCTCGAGTTCGTTTATCTTAATTACAATGCCGTCGGTGGCGTAGGGGAGGAAGCGACGTTCCTTGTCCCAATAGTCTATGTATTCCTTGATTTCCGATATGTCGGAGCATATCTTCCGTTTGTCTGAAACGGGCAGGCCCCAGCTGCTGGCCTTCGAAAGGGCTTCGTCGTGAGTCGGGAATGTCACGCTCTGAGCGGGAATATGGTATAGAGTGCAGCACAGGCCGCGATGTGCGACTTCCGACGGGTCCAGGAGCTTGAGGGAGCCCGAGGCGGCGTTCCTGGGATTGGCGAACGGAATTTCTCCGGCCTCTTCGCGTTCGGCGTTCAGCCGCTCGAAGTCTTTGTAGGGCATCAGGATTTCGCCCCTTATCTCGAATTCGGCAGGGTAGTCGCCGTGAAGCCGCCGGGGAATGCCGGCAATCATCTTCGCATTGCGGGTAACGTCGTCACCCTGCACTCCGTCGCCTCTGGTAAGCGCTCGGTACAATTCTCCGTTCCTGTATGTAAGGCAGATGGCCGTTCCGTCGAACTTAAGTTCAACACAGTAGCTGAATCCTTTTCCGAGGGCTTTGTCGGCGCGGGCGGCAAACTCTTCTATCTCCGAAATGGAGTAGGTGTTTGACAGAGAAAGCATCGGATAACGGTGGGCGCGCTGCACGAAGTCGGTGCGAACGCCCGCCTCGGCATTTTCTCCCATACCCTGGGTTTCCAGGTCGGAACCTACCTTGCGGGTAGGGGAGTCGGGGGTTGCCAGATGAGGGTACCGGGCTTCCAGTTCCTCAAGTTCCCGCATCAGGCTGTCGTATTCGAAATCGCTTATGACGGGGTTGTTGTCCACGTAGTACCTGCGCGAATTTTCACGCAGCACAGAGCGCAGTTCCTCAATTCTCAATATGTCCTTGCTTTTGTCTGACATAACTTACAAATATAGGAAAAATGCCGAAAAAGTTCTAATTTTGTAACCACGAATAAACCTTAATATCGCGATATGAAAGATTCTATCATCATTTTGTGCGGCGGCGGTCCGGCTCCCGGAATGAACACCGTCGTTTGTTCGGTCGCAAAGACCTTCCTCTCAAACGGTTACAGAGTAATTGGACTCCACGGTGGCTACAGCGGACTTTTCAACGCCAACCCCCGTACCGAAGACCTCGATTTCTTCAAGGCCGACGCCTATTTCAACCGTGGCGGCTCTTACCTCGAAATGAGCCGTTTCAAACCTACCGACGAAGACTTTGAAAAGAATTTCAACCTCGAACTCTTCAAGACCAACAACATCAAGCTTCTGGTAACGGTTGGAGGCGACGACACCGCATCCACTGCAAACCGCATTGCAAAGTTCCTCGAGGCAAAGAAATACCCCATTGCCAACATCCACGTTCCCAAGACCATAGACAATGACCTTCCCCTGCCCGACAATACTCCCACCTTCGGATTCAATTCGGCAAAGGATGAAGGCGCCCACATTGCCCGTACCATCTACGAAGATGCAAGAACCAGCGGAAACTGGCTTCTCATTTCGGCTATGGGACGCAGTGCAGGACATCTGGCACTCGGAATCGGCGAGGCAACCCATTGCCCTATGACCATCATTCCCGAAATGTTCAGCAATACCAAAATCACCGTTGACAAGATCATCAAGCTCACCATTTCGGCAATCGTAAAGCGCAAACTGCTCGGAATCAACTACGGAACAGTAGTTGTGGCCGAAGGTGTATTCCACGACCTGGACGCCCAGGACATAAAGGCTACCGGCGTGCATATGACATACGACGAGCACGGACACCCCGAACTCGGCAAAATCAGCAAGGCCGTCCTGTTCAATGAACTTCTCGAGAAAGAGTTCAAGAAACTTGGAATGAAAGTCAAGACCCGTCCCGTTGAGATAGGTTACGACGTACGCTGCCAGGACCCTATCGCATTCGACCTGAGCTACTGCTCAAGACTTGCTATGGGAGCCTACGAGCTCTTCAGCAAGGGCGAGACGGGATGTATGGTATTCGTCGACGCTTACGGCAATGCGAAGCCTCTGTACCTGAAGGATCTGCAGAACGCCGAGGGAAAGATTCCCCCTCGCAGGGTCGATATCGAAGGCGGAATCGCCCGCAATTACTACAACCACATCTGCCACTATATCACCGAGGCCGACTACGAAGCGGCCAAGGCTATCGTTGAGAATCCTGCAGAATACGATTTCAAGAAAATACTTGAATGGTAATATAGTCCCAGGCAGGGACATTGAGTTTGAAGAGGCCGGGCGCAAGTCCGGTCTCTTTTGGTATCCGTACGGTCAGGGAGCACTCGTGATTGCTGAAATTGCAGACAACCAGGGCGGCCTTGCCGTCGAGCATTCTCAGGAATGCGAAATGGGCCTTGGGATTGAATCCCTCCGAGTCTGAGTTGCAGTAGCCCAGATCCCAGTTAGAGCCTTCCCTGAAAAGGGGAGTGGCGGCCAGCCCGAGGGTACGCCGGTAGCGTTCCAGCACGGCTTCATCGGGCGAGCGAAGCGAGCCCACGGTGTCGGTATTGAAGATTGAAGTGCGGTAGTCTTCGTTCTGCAGCGCCTGTTCGCCGCACTCCTGTCCGAAGTATAGCATAAAGGACGCATTGTTGAAAAGGGTGCCCGCCGCCAGCGCCGCATAGCACAGTTGGGGCCGGCCGGCAAACGCGGGAGAGGCACAGCGCTGCTCGTCGTGATTCTCGAGGAAATTGAGCATTCCGTCCTGCAAGTCCCCAAGACTCTGCCAGTTCCAGGTAAGCGCCTCGGCCGTCATTCCCTTCTGAATCGAGCGTACCGAATCGTAGTACCCCGATTTGTCGTACAACAGGTCGAATCCCACCTCCTTAAGGTAGAGAGGGTAGTTGTGGCGTCCATAGGCCTCGCCAATGAAAATGACTCCGGGATGCGACGCCTTTACCCTGGCAATGGCGCGCTTCAGGAAGTCGGGCGGCACCATCTCTATCATATCGCAACGGAAGCCGTCCACGCCCTTGGAAGCCCAGAATTCGAGGATGTCCATCAGCCGGCCCTCGGTTTCGGGATGGGAGTAATCTATTTTAAGGGTGTCGGTCCAGTCGTAGTCGCAGTACCCGCAGGTGGGGATTCCGCTGGCTCCGTCGCGGCTCACGTGATTGGGCACAAAGTCTATGACAAGTTTCAACCCGGCCCGGTGAGTCCTTGCCACCAGGGCCTCAAACTCCTCCATACGTTTGTCGGGGTTGTCGGCCAGATACGGGTTCACGTCATAGTAGTCGCAGATGGAATACGGGCATCCGGGATTGCCCTTCACCCATTCCTTGCCGGTGGCGTGCCTTATTATTCCGGTAAACCAGATATAGTCTGCGCTGAGGGATTTTACATAATCGAAGGAATCCTCCTCCCAATCTGAGAACCGGCCGTTCTTCCATAGCCGGGGAAGCACCTGATATATAATCTGTTTTCTCATCTTCTGAATTCCGACACACAGATTGCTGTGGCCACACTAACGTTGAGCGACTCGGTGGGGGACCCGAAAGAGGGAATTGTAATTCTGTGGTCCACCGTTGCGGCGACCGCATCTCCTATTCCGTTGGCTTCGTTGCCCATAACCAGCACCGCATTGCGGGGATAAGTCCCGCGATATATGTTCTCTCCCGTGAGGAAGGTACCGTAAACCGGAATCCCGGCAGCCTTCATTTCCCCAATCGCAGCCCGCAGGTCGCAACGGATGAAGGGCACTCTGAAAGCCGACCCCATAGAAGCCTGCAGCACTTTGGGATTAAAGAGTTCGGCGGTATCTTCCGAGGCTATCACCCCGTCCAGGGCGAACCAGTCGGCAATTCGTATTATCGTTCCCAGATTGCCCGGGTCGCGAACCGCATCCAGCGCCAGATACAGGCCCTTATATGGCTTTTCCAGCCTTTTCGGGGCCGGCTTGCGCACGACTGCAAGAATGGGAGAGGGAGAACTCATAGAACTTATTCTGGCCATTGCCTGAGCACCCACGCTCTGTTCGGAATATATTTCCACTATGTCCAGCCCGCAGGACTGGGCCTCGGCCACCAGTTTTTTCCCCTCCACTACAAACATCCCGTACTGGTCGCGGAACTTCTTCTGCGAAAGGGAACGCACCATTTTTATCTCATTTGCAGTCATATACTTTGAACTTAGAAAGGATATCCCACGCCGAACTGGATTCCATACCCGTCGGTCTTGAACCACTGGGAAGGTTTGAGCCAACGCTCCGGCCGCTGCGGGTCGTAAATCCTGAATCCGGCATCGAGCCGCAGGACTATGAGGTCAATGTCGAGCCTCAATCCGAGGCCCCAGTCAACTCCCACTTCCTTATAGAAATTCTTGAACGTAAAGTATCCGAAATCTTCGATAGTGGCATCCGGTCTGTTCTCCGGGTATATGAGCCAGACGTTTCCGGCTTCGGCAAAAACGGCTCCGTAAAGTTTCCAGAAAAGCGGGAAACGGTATTCGGCGTCGAGCTCAATTTTCATGTCTCCGGTCTGGCTGGGAATGGCGAATATACCGTAATAAATAGATTTTCCGGGACCTAGTGAACGTGCCTGCCAGGCTCTCATAGAATTGGCTCCGCCGCAGAAGAACTGCTCTTCATAGGGCATCTTCGTAGAGTTTCCATACGCTTTGCCCACTCCTATGACCAAACGTGTGGCGAAGGCGCTTTTCTGGTCGTCGCCCAGGCGCCAGGTTTTCCCGAGTTGGATTTCGGCCTTGGCATACTGGGCATACGGCACCCCGAACACTGCGTGCTGTCCCATATCGTCCAGGGGCATCAGTCCATTGAAAAGGCTCAGGATATTGCCGGACACAGCTACCGATGCCTTCAAATAGCTGTAAGTTTCCTTAGGGTTAAGAATGGGGGAGTCACTCAAATACAGGTTACCACCCATACCTACGTCGACGTGACTGGTATAGGTATACATAAACATAGGATTGCGCCAAATCTGTTCGGCGAATTCCTCGCTCATGCTGCCCATCTTTACAGTACTTATCTTTATGGGGTAGAACTTGTAATTCAGGTAGGAGCCCCCGCGGTTGAAAATGCCGTTGTATCCGAAGCTGAAAGACGTTATCCTCCGGCTGTATTCCGGCCTGGACTGATAGTTGAACGAGGCCTTGAACTCGGTTCGGGGAATGTTTCCGTCCTTGAATACCGAATAGCGCAGCCCCAGGAACCTGGGCAGGCTCAGCGAAGCGTTGATACCGAATTCGTTGGAGGTTACGGGATCCTTGAACCGTCTCTGGAAGTTACCGTTGAAGGCCACGTCGAGCCATTCTCCGCCTCTGAAGATATTCTTGTTGAAGTACGATATCTGGGGAGAGATTCCAAACAGTCCGGTGGAATTTATGGAGGCCTCGAGATTGAAGCGGAAACCCTGCAGTTCGCCGGGAGTCAGGGTCACGTTGCAATCGACCTCTGAACTGTCCCTGGTTGAGGGCGACATATTCACGTTGACAGTATTGAAGATACGCAGGGCCGAAAAACGGTTGTAGGCAACGTTCACGGCGTCGTCGGAATACCCGTCGCCGGGGTGTATGCTGTTCAGCTCCTTCAGAACCCTGTCATTGAACTTCAGGTCCTGCGGATAAGATATGCGCACCTGTCCTATATGGTATTTGACAGGCACCGCCGGGCCGTTGATACGGTATTCGAGACTGACCTTGCCGTTACGCGACAGGGAATCGGCAACGAACGAATAACTGTTACGGTTAATGTCGTAGTAGCCTTTGTTCCTGAGGTATGACGCACTGCGGTCGCTTTCGGCGCTGAGACTGCTTTCCGACAGAAAATCGCCCTTCCTTACGGAAATGCCGGCGGTGTCGGCCAGGAAGTCGGCCAGGAACGCGCTGTCGGAGGGGACGTTGAAAAAGACACTGTCAACCGTAAGTCTTCCCTTCGGATTCACCAGATATGTTACCCTGGCCTTATCCTTTCCGAACTTTACGCTGGGTTCGATAGACGAGTTGTAGTAACCCAGAAAACGCAGGTGGTTGTCGATGTTGCGCACCGACGCCTCCACCGTCTCGGAATTGTATTTGTCGGCCGCGCGCACATAGGGCAGAATGCTGGATGCGGGCAGCTCGCCGTTTTCCACAACCACTTTGCTCTTCTGGAGGGCATATTCGCCCGGCTCCAGTTTCACTGTACTGCACGACACCAGAAGTGCAAGGGAAGAGGCTATGATAACAGCGGGTTTCATTTCTTAACGGGATAATATTTGGGCCAGCAGGCTTCTAGATAGGCCTTTAACTTATTTTCCTGGGCGTTGGGGGCCGGTTCATAAAAAACTGTTCCTTCCAGCCCTTCGGGGAGGAATTCCAGGTCCACGAAGTGGCCCGGATAATCGTGGGCGTACTTGTATCCGTCGGAATATCCCAACTCGGCCATAAGCGAGGTGGGAGCATTGCGCAGATGCAGGGGTACCGCATAGCCTTTACCATCCCTGGCGGCCTGCAGAGCCTTTTCAATGCCCAGGTAAGATGCATTGCTTTTGGGCGACGAAGCCAGATAAACCGTACATTCGGCAAGCGGAATGCGGGCTTCGGGCATACCTATGTTGTGTACGACCTGAAACGTGGCGTTTGCCAGCAGCAGTGCATTTGGATTGGCAAGTCCAACGTCTTCCGATGCGCTCAGGCACAGCCTGCGGGCAATGAACAGCGGGTCTTCGCCACCGTCGAGCATACGGGCGAGCCAGTACAGGGCGGCATTGGGATCCGACCCACGGATAGACTTGATGAAAGCCGAAATAACGTCGAAATGCATTTCTCCGCCCTTGTCGTAAATGGCTGTGCTTGTAAGGAGGCATTCCGACACGGCCGCATTGTCTATCACAATCTTCTTTTTCCCGGCATTCGAATCAATCACCAGTTCCAGGATATTGAGCAGCTTGCGGGCATCGCCACCGCTCTGCCGCAGCAGGGCGTCGGACTCTTTCAGTTCAATGTCCAGAGTCTTGAGCAGCACGTCCTCGCTGATAGCCCGTCGGAGCAGGGTGCTCAGGTCTTCCTTCCCCAGTTCCTTGAGTACGAATACCTGACACCTGGACAGAAGGGGAGTAATGACTTCGAACGAGGGATTTTCGGTGGTTGCGCCTATGAGGATGACCGTTCCGGCTTCGACCGCCCCAAGAAGGGCGTCCTGCTGGGCCTTGTTGAAACGGTGAATCTCATCTATGAACAGTATGGGCGCGGCCGATGCGCTGAAAAGCGACTTGTGCTTTGCGGCGTCTATCACTTCGCGCACGTCCTTGACACCGGCCGACACAGCCGACAAAGTAAAGAACTCACGGTCGAAGGAATCGGCAATTATATGGGCGAGCGTCGTTTTTCCCACACCGGGAGGACCCCACAGGATGAAGGAAGACAGATTCCCCGACTCCAGCATTCTCCTCAGGACCGAATTCTGACCCACGAGTTGGGACTGACCCATAAACTCCGAAAGATTCGAGGGTCGCATCCGTTCCGGAAGAGGCGGAAGCAAAGATGTATTCTGAACGCTGTCGCCCATAGGTTAATCTATTTTCTTTGTAAATATACGTCTTCTCTTGTCGCTTTCCTTGTCAAAGTCACGCCAAAGGGTAAGGTTCTCGAGATTGTCTTCCAGAATGGCCTGAGTCTCGGCCCATTTGAATCCGCTATCCTTGAATTTCTTGAACACGTCGCAGAAAAGCAGGCAGTTCAAGCCCTGGTTCTGATAGTCGGGGCGGATTCCTATGAGAAGCATATCGGCCCCTTCCACGCCCTTGCCTTTCATCGCTTTCAGAATATGGTACCATCCGAAAGGGAACAATTTTCCCGAAGTCTTCTGCAAAGCCTTTGCAAGCGATGGCATACAGATTCCGAAACCTACAATCTCATTTTTGTCGTTCTCGATTATAGAAATATACTTAAGGTCGAGCACACTCAGGTAGAAGCCAATGTATTTGTCGGCAAGGTCATCGGGCATCACTGTATAATTATACAGATTTTTATAGCATTCGTTGATGAGGTTGAACAGTTTTCTGGCAAAGTTTTCCTTGCGTATCTTCTCTTTCGTGAGCGGGACTATCCTTACGTGCGAACGCTCTTCCACCACCTTGCTCATTCGCAGATAGCGCTCGTTTATTTCGTCGGGGATAAAGATTTTGTATTCAATCCAGTCGGTTTCCTTGCCGAAACCCATAGCCTCGAAATGCCTGGGATAATACGGAAGGTTGTACAGCATTGCCATTGTGCTCAGTTTGTCGAAACCTTCCACCAGCATACCCTCGGGGTCGAAATCGGTAAAGCCCAGAGGACCCACAACCGTGTCCATTCCCCGCACTTTCCCGAATTCTATGACTTTGTCGACCAGAGCCTTGCTTACCTCGGGGTCGTCTATGAAGTCGGGCCAGCCGAAGCGCACTTCATTGTGATTCCAGGCCTCATTGGCCTTCTTGTTCACAATGGCCGCGATTTTTCCGACCAACCGGCCGTCTTTGTAGGCAAGATAAAGTTCCGATTCGCAGAAAGACGCGGCGGGATTTGTCTTGGGATTAAGGGTGTTGAGCTCATCGAAGAGCAGGGCGGGAACATAGCTGGGCTGGCCTTTGAAAAGGTCCCGGCGGAACTGCAGGAACTTATGAAGGTCCCGGCTCCCTTTAACAGTTTTAATTTCTACGGACATATAGGTTAGATTTTAGATATCAGATAAATATAGTATGCGGCAAAAGTCACAAGCATTATCACGCCTTCTCCACGGTCGAGCCTGTCCTTTTTCCCCGTATAGGCGAACAGCGGCAGAAGCAGGGCGCCCACAGTGAACACAGCAATGTCCACTACGTCCATCCCGGCCATTGAAAGCGGGGTAATTACGGCCGATGCTCCCAGGATGAGCAGGACGTTGAAAATATTGGAGCCTACCACATTCCCCAGGGCGAGCTGGCCCTTGCCCTTGGCGGCGGCCACCACCGAAGTTGCGAGTTCGGGAAGAGAAGTCCCGGCCGCCAGCACGGTTACCGCAATGAACTTGTTCGATGCTCCCAGGGCACGCGCAATTATGCAGGCGTAATCTACGAACAGCCGGCCTCCGGCAACCAGGGCCACCAGCCCGGCAAAAATGAGGATTACGGCACCCACGGTATGGGAGCTGATTCGGGACAGAATCGAATTGTCATTGCCGGACGGTTCTTCAGCACCCCCGTTTTCGTCGGTCTTGAAACAGAATATAATGTAGGCCGCGAAAAGAACCAGCATTACGATTCCCGAAATGAGGGAAATTTCTCCCAGAACGAACATCAGCGGCAGCAGGAGTGAAACCGCTACCATAAGCGGAATGTCCACCTTCCGGTTCTTGACGGTAACGGCAACCGGAAGAATCACGGCGGTAATTCCAAGTATGAGCAGGGTGTTGAAAATGTTCGAGCCCAGTACGTTCCCGATGGAAATGTCGGCGTTGCCGCCCAGAGCTCCGGTTATGCTCACTACAAGTTCGGGGCAGGAAGTGCCGAAGCCCACGATTGTAAGTCCAATTACAAATTCGCTTATCCCGGCTTTTCTGGCTATGGCCGATGCACCGTCCACCAGGGCATCGGCTCCGAATATGATGAGGGCCAGTCCGGCCAGCAGAAGCAGTGTGTTGACAATCATCATCTCAGTTCAAGTTTGCAAACGTTCTCGACGTGCTGCGTATGCGGAAACATATCCACGGGCTGCACGGCGGTAACCTTGTATTTTGCATCGAGCAGAGCAATGTCGCGGGCCTGCGATGCAGGGTTGCAGCTCACATAGACTATGCGCCCGGGAGCCGCTTCCAGAATAACCTTCACAACGTCGGGATGCATCCCCGCACGGGGAGGATCCACTATCATAACGTCCGGCCTGCCGTGTTCGGCTATGAAGCCGGATGTCAGCACGTCCTTCATATCTCCGGCAAAGAACTCGCAGTTGTCGATGCCGTTCATCCGGGCATTCACCCTGGCATCGTCTATAGCTTCCTGCACATACTCGATTCCAATGACCTTCGCCGCCCTGCGGCTGACGAACTGGGCAATGGTTCCGGTCCCGGTATAAAGGTCATACACCACCTGGGAACCGTCCAATGCGGCGAATTCCCGGGCAATGCTATAGAGTTTGTAAGCCTGCGGAGTATTGGTTTGGAAAAATGACTTGGGCCCTATCTTGAAGCGCAGGCCCTCCATAGATTCATAAATGGCGTCGGCTCCGCTGTAAAGGATGCATTCCTGGTCGCTTATACTGTCGTTAAGCTTTTCGTTGATAATGTAATAGAGGCTTGAAACCGAAGGGAAAGCCACCTTGATGGCCTCCAACATAGGTTTAATTTCGGGAGACGGATGGGCAAAGCAAACTATGAGCATTACCTGTCCGTCTTCGGTTGTACGCACAAAGAGCGTGCGCATAAGGCCCCTGTTCTCCCGGATATCATAAAAGGGAAGGTCGTGCTCTATCGCATACTCCCGCACAAACTGACGAATCTCATTGGAAGGGTCGGGCTGCAGGCAGCAGTGGTTTATGTCCAGCACCTTGTCGAAAAACTTCCCCACGTGAAAACCCAGCCCGCATTTCTGCCGGGGCAGAAGCGCCTCGGGGTCTTCGCCGTCCAGTATCCAGCGTTTGCTGGAGAAGCTGAATTCCAATTTGTTACGGTAATATCGGGTCTTGTCCGAACCTACGATGGGGGAGATTTCCGGAATGTCCAGATGACCTATGCGCACAAGCTGGTCATACACCTGCTGTTGCTTGGCCTTGAGCTGCAGTTCGTAGGGGAGCGGTTGCCATCGGCATCCGCCGCAGACTCCAAAATGTTCGCAGAAAGGCTCGAGCCGCTGCGCAGAAGGCTTTATGATATTTTCAATGCGGCCTTCAAGATAATTCTTCTTCTTTTTCAGGACCTTTATGTCCACTACGTCTCCCGGCACTGCGAACTCAACGAAGACCACGCGACCGGGGCCGGACGGCTCGTCACCGGGAAGATAAACGTGCGCAAGGGCTTTGCCTTCCGCCGCAACATTTTCTATAGTAATTCCCTTAAGGGAAATGTCGATTTTTTTTCTTGCCATAAATCCTTCAAAGGTACGCATTATCGTACAAAAACACAAGACCCGCAGGCTTTCCGTTTAGGAAGAATTTAATTTGCCTGAATATAAGACCGGGCAGGTATTCCGGTAGACTCGTCAACTACAATTTGCTTCGACAAATCAATTCCTCCCTAACCGGAATACCTGCCGGTCTCAAATAAAAATGAATATTTATGCAAATAAATCAAATAAAATTGAATAATTATTCATATATTTGTTGCCGCAAAAAGACAAAAATGAAAAAGAACTACCGCAAACAAATCATCTCGCTGATCCTTTCCACCCAGCGCATACACACCCAGGAAGAACTCCTGCAAGCACTTAAAGAAAAGGGGATAGAAGCCACCCAGGCAACCCTTTCCAGAGACATGAAAGACCTGGGGGCATACAAATTCACCGAAGCCGGAGGTGAAATCTATTACAAATGTACCGAATCTCCGGCAAACGGAAACAGACCAGGAATGGTCAAAGGAATAGACGTATCGGGACAAATGTGCGTAATCCACTGCAAACCGGGATTCGCCCCGGCAGTAGCCTCCCTCATCGACGAATCCAGCATCCCCGGAGTAATGGGCTCCATTGCAGGGGACGACACAGTACTTGCAATCCTGCGCGAAAACACCGGAGGAGACACCATAATAGCAACAATAAAAGAAATTCTTCCATACAATGAATGAAATCGACGTCAGACTAGCCGCAAAAGAGGACACCGTATTCGCACAGGCTATATGCGATGAAATCTTCCTGTCCTCCAACGAGAGAAAAACCGGCATCGCCCGCAGAACTCCCGAATATATATGCGAGAAAATACTGGCCGGCAAAGCCGTCATAGCCCTCACCTCAAACCGCGAATTCGTAGGATTCTCCTACATTGAATCCTGGGGAGGAAAGAGTTTCGTAGCCAATTCGGGACTCATAGTCGCCCACAAATACCGTGGAAA
Organism: Bacteroidales bacterium; assembly: GCA_024401895.1. Lineage (GTDB taxonomy): Bacteria > Bacteroidota > Bacteroidia > Bacteroidales > UBA932 > Cryptobacteroides. The sequence continues at coordinate 13,599 of JAKSKE010000014.1, read as the reverse complement.
GGGCATCGCCCGCAGAATAAAAGAACAGACCTTCATATTGTCCCGGAAACTGTATCCCGACGCCAAAATTTTCTCCATCACCACCGGAGCCGCCGTAATGAAACTCAACTACGAATTCGGCTTCCGCCCGGTACCGTTCGTCGAACTCACCGACGACCCCGAATTCTGGAAAGGCTGCGAAGGCTGCCGCCATTTCGAAATACTCAAAGAGCACGACTATAAGATGTGCATCTGCACCGGACTGCTCTTCGACCCTAAGGAACATCTTGAAATACATAACCCTTGCGAACAGGAAATATGAAAAAGAAAGTAGTGGTTGCATTCAGCGGAGGACTCGACACCTCCTATACCGTAATGTATCTGGCCCGGGAGATGGACTGCGAAGTCCACGCCGTATGCGCCGACACGGGAGGCTTCAGCCCCCTTCAGCTCAAGAAAAACGAAGAGAACGCCTATAAGTTGGGCGCAACAAAATACGTAACCCTGGACGTAACCGAAGAATATTACAGCAAAAGCCTGAAATATATGATATTCGGGAATGTCCTGCGGGGCGGCACCTATCCCATCTCGGTATCGTCCGAAAGAATTTTCCAGGGAATAGCCATCGCCCGCTACGCAAAGTCGATAGGCGCCGACGCCATTGCCCACGGCTCCACCGGTGCCGGCAACGACCAGGTACGTTTCGACATGACCTTCCTGGTAATGTGCCCCGAAATGGAAATCATCACCCTGACCCGCGACCGCAACCTCAGCCGCAAGGAAGAAATCGACTACCTTAACGCCAACGGCTTCAAGGCCGACTTCACAAAACTTAAATATTCGTACAACGTAGGCATCTGGGGCACCTCAATCTGCGGCGGAGAAATTCTGGACAGCAGCAAGGGCCTGCCCGAAGAAGCCTATCTGAAACCCATCGAAAAAACCGGCAGCGAAATATTGAAGATAGGGTTCAGGCAAGGGCAGATATGTTCGGTCAACGGCATACAGTACGACTCGCCCATAGCTGCCATAAAAGCCGTTGAAGACATTGGCAGCGCCTATGGAATAGGACGCGATATGCACGTCGGCGACACAATAATAGGAATCAAGGGACGGGTTGGATTCGAGGCCGCGGCCGCAATGCTCATCATAGGAGCCCACCGTTTCCTGGAAAAATTCACCCTCAGCAAATGGCAGCAGTACTGGAAGGACCAGGTTGCCAACTGGTACGGAATGTTCCTGCACGAGAGCCAGTACCTCGAACCCGTAATGCGGGACATAGAGGTTATGCTGGAAAGCAGCCAGCGCAACGTCAACGGAACGGTTTCCCTCGAACTCAGGCCGAACTCCTTCTCTACGGTGGGAGTCGAAACTCCCGATGACCTTGTAAAGAACAAGCTCGGAGAATACGGCGAGGGAGCCAAAGGCTGGACTTCGGAAGATGCCAAAGGCTTCATAAAGGTAAGTTCCACCGCCCTCAGGGCCTATTATCTGAACCATCCCCAGGAACTCGGAAATGATTAGGGCCGGCATAATAGGAGGCGCCGGGTACACCGCCGGCGAACTCATCCGCATTCTGGTGAATCATCCCCAATGCGAAATAGCGTTCGTGCAGTCTTCAAGCAATTGCGCAAACCGGGTGGACAGCGTGCATCAGGGCCTGCTGGGCGACACCGACCTTGTCTTCTGCGACCATTTCGACCTGTCGACCGTCAACGTCCTGTTCCTATGTTCGGGACACGGTGCCAGCCGCGCCTTCTGGGAGAGCCACACCGCCCCCGAAGGGCTGAAAATCATCGACCTTGCCCAGGATTTCAGAGACCAGAGCGAAGGCTACGTGTACGGCCTGCCCGAGTGGCAGAAAGACCGCATCGCGGGCGCCTCGAAGGTGGCCAATCCGGGCTGCTTCGCAACCGCCGTACAACTTTCGCTGCTGCCCCTGGCAATGGCGGGAGAACTGCTGGGACCCGTAACGGTAAATGCAATAACCGGAAGCACTGGCGCCGGGGTGAAACCCTCGCAGACCACCCACTTCAGCTGGCGGAATTCAAACCTGTCGGCCTACAAAGTATTCGAGCACCAGCATCTGCTGGAAATAAACCGCAACCTGAGCTCCGTAACCGACGGCCGTTTCGAGATTTCATTCGTCCCCGTGCGGGGAGATTTCTCCAGAGGCATCTTTTCCACCGCAGTGCTGAACTGCCGGAACCTCACCCTGCAGCAGCTCACAGACCTGTACCGCGGCTTGTATGAAAACTGTCCCTTCACCCTGGTGAGCGACCGTCCCGTCGACCTCAAGGACGTTGTAAACACCAACAAGGCCCTCATTCAACTTCAAAAGCACGACGACCGGCTCTGCGTCACCTGCGTACTCGACAACCTCCTCAAGGGGGCATCCGGGCAGGCAGTGCAGAATATGAACATAATGTTCGGGCTAGACCAGCGAACCGGCCTCAAACTGAAAGCATCGGCATTCTGATATGGAACTTTTCGACGTATATTCACTTTTCGACGTTACCCCCGTCAAAGCCAAGGGGTGTACAATCTGGGACAGCGAGGGAACACAGTACCTCGACCTGTACGGCGGACACGCGGTCATATCGGCAGGCCACTGCCCCGACCTTTACGTTCGGGCCATAGCCGAACAGGCAGCTCGCCTGGGATTTTACTCCAACAGCGTACAGAACCCGCTGCAAAAAGAACTCGCACATCTTGTCGGCGAAGCGAGCGGGTATCCCGACTACTCTCTTTTCCTGGACAACAGCGGGGCCGAATCCAATGAAAACGCGGCAAAGCTGGCCTCGTTCCACACCGGTAAAGACCGCATCATAGCCTTCCGCAAAAGCTTTCACGGAAGAACCTCGGGAGCCGTCGCCCTTACCGACAATCCGGCCATCGTAAGCCCCTTCAACGCCGGTCATAAAGTGACTTTCTGCGAACTGAACGACGCCGCAGGGGTAGAGGAGCAGCTGAGCAGAGGCGACGTGGCGGCGGTCATCATTGAAGGCATTCAGGGCTGCGGCGGAATCAATATCCCCGACGACACTTTTATGCAGGACCTGCGCAGCCTCACCTCCCGTTACGGCGCCTGCCTCATACTGGATGAAGTCCAGAGCGGGTACGGCCGTACCGGTAAATTCTTCGCTCACCAATGGGCCTCCATACGCCCGGACATAATCTCAATGGGCAAGGGAATCGCCAACGGCTTCCCTTGCGGAGGAATCCTGGTTTCACCCGAATTCAAGGCAGTGAAAGGTATGTTGGGGACCACTTTCGGAGGCAACCACCTGGCTATGGCGGCAGCTATTGCAACCCTTCAGATAATCACATCTGAAAAACTAATAGACAACGCATTGAAGGTTGGACAGCATTTGCTTGAAACCATTCCATCCAAGGCCCCGGTCAAGGACGTGAGGGGCCGGGGACTGATGATAGGAATCGAGATGCACGAAAACGTGGCGCCGCTGCGCAACGCTCTCCTTTTCCAGAAACACATCTTCACCGGAGTAGCCGGAAAGAATATGATAAGACTGTTGCCCCCGCTGTGCCTCAGCATTGAGCAGGCCGACACTTTCACAAAAGCATTCAACGAACTCATATAATGAAAAAATTCTTTGACGTATCCGACATCGGCAATCTCGACGCGGCCCTTAAAGAGGCCTTCGAGGTTAAACGCACGCCTTTCGCCTGGAAGAATCTGGGGGAGAACAAGACCATTATGCTGGTATTCTTCAACAGCAGCCTGCGCACCCGGCTCAGCAGCCAGAAAGCGGCGCTCAACCTTGGAATGAATCCCATCGTCCTTAACATAGGACAGGACAGCTGGAAACTCGAAACCCAAATGGGAGTGGTTATGGATTCCGACAAGAGCGAGCATCTGCGCGAAGCGATTCCGGTTATGACAAGCTACTGCGACATAATTGGCATACGCTCGTTCGCCGGGCTCACCGACAGAGAGGCCGACTACGGCGAAACCATACTCAGCAGTTTCCTCGAATACGGTTCCAAGCCGGTAATAAGCCTGGAGTCGGCAACGGTGCATCCCTGTCAGGCCTTCGCCGACCTCATTACCATAGAAGAATACAAACGCAAGGCCCGGCCGAAGGTTGTAATGACTTGGGCTCCGCACCCGAAGGCCCTGCCACAGGCGGTGCCCAATTCCTTCGCGCAGTGGATGAACGCCGCCGACGTTGACTTAGTCATAACACATCCGCAAGGATACGAACTGGACCCCCGTTTTGCCGGAAACGCAAAGGTTGAATATGACCAGATGAAAGCCCTCGAAGGCGCCGACTTCGTATATGCCAAGAACTGGAGCTGCCCCGGAGTGACCGACCCCGCCCAATACGGCCGCATTCTGAGCAAGGATATGTCCTGGACGGTTGACGACGCCCATATGGCCGTCACCAACAATGCCTATTTCCTGCACTGCCTTCCGGTAAGGCGCAATATGATAGTGAGTGACAGCGTGATAGATTCGCCCGCAAGTCTGGTTGTTCCCGAGGCGGCCAACCGGGTAGTGTCGGCGCAGGTAGTAATGAAACGAATGCTGGAGGGACTCCTATGACCGACGTTTACAAGATTGGAGGCAAGGTAATCGACGACCCCGCCTCCCTTGAAAAGTTCTGCCGCGATTTCGCCGCCCTGCAAGGCCCCCGCATACTGGTTCACGGCGGTGGAGTTGCGGCAAGCCGGATGCAGCAGAAACTGGGAATTGAACCGGTAATGGTGGAGGGCCGCCGGATAACCGACGAGCCCACCCTGAAAATCGTCACTATGGTCTATGCCGGATGGTGCAACCGCCATATCTGCGCCCTGCTTCAGGCCAACGGCTGCAACGCCATAGGAATGGCCGGCTGCGACGCATCCGTAATCAGGGCCGACCGCAGGTCCCCGTCGGCCGAAGGCCCCAGCAAAGGCATCGATTTCGGCTTTGTGGGCGACGTGACCGCCGGTTCGGTAAATGTTCCTATGCTGGAGAAACTGCTCGCCCTGGGGCTGGTGCCGGTTCTCTGTCCAATCAATCACGACGGCCGCGGAGTTCTTCTCAACACCAACGCCGACACCGTGGCACAGAGTGTTGCATCGGCCTTGAAGGCCAACCTTCACTGCTGTTTCGAACAGAGGGGAGTGCTGCAGGAGGACGGTGTGCTGCTGAAAAGCATCGATTCCGCCGGGTACGAAGAACTCAAACGGAAGGGAACCGTATGGGGCGGAATGATTCCTAAGATAGAGAACTGCCTTACCGCCCTGCGCGGCGGAGCCCCCGGCGCAAGGATATTGAGTTACGAAGAAATCGGCGATCCCGGCGCAGGGACCGTAATAGGCCTATGAAAGACAACCTGGAATATAGGCACCTGCTGCAGCGGCTCATAAGCATTCCATCCCCAAGCGGAGAGGAGAAAGCGGCCGCCGACCTTGTGCAGCGCTTTCTCGAAGACAAGGGCTGCACCGTACACCGCCGCATAAACAATCTGTGGATAGAATCCGAGAGCGAGGCGGCGGGCAAGCCCACTCTGCTCCTGAACGCCCATCTGGACACCGTAAAAGCGTCGGCCGGGTACAGTTTCGACCCTTACTGCGGAAGGCTGGAGAACGGGCGCATCCTGGGCCTGGGAAGCAATGACGACGGCGGCAGCCTTGTAAGCCTTATTCAGGCCTGGTTCCTGCTCACCGCTCACGAACAGCCCTACCGGCTTGTATTCAGCGCCACCGCCCAGGAAGAAAACTCCGGCGCCGACGGATTCGACGCAGTGAAAGGGGAGTGGGGGAATGTCAGGCTGGGAATAATAGGAGAGCCTACGGGAATGAAGATGGCCGTCGCCGAAAAAGGCCTGCTGGTGCTCGACTGCACTGCGCGCGGAATTACCGGACACGCCGCCAGGGAAGGTGGAGTCAATGCAATCTACAAAGCTATGGAAGACATAGAATGGTTCCGGACCTACCGCTTCCCCAGGGAGTCTCAATACCTGGGGCCCGTAAAGATGAGCGTCACTGCCATTGAAGCGGGCTCTCTGCACAACGTGATACCCGACAGCTGCAGGTTTACCGTAGATATCCGTTCGAACGGCGAATACAGCAACGCTCAAATACTGGAAACCGTAATGCAGAACGTGCAGTGCGAGGTGCGGCCCAGGTCGCTGCGCAACAACAGTTCTTCCATAAGCACCGGCAGTGCGGTAGTGCGCCGGGGACTGGAAATAGGACTCGAAGCCTTCGGTTCACCCACCACCTCAAACAGCACCCGCTGCGACTTTCCAACCCTCAAGATAGGTCCCGGACTGTCTGAGCGTTCACACACCGCCGACGAATTCATACTGCTCTCGGAACTGGACGAGGCCGCCGGCATTTACTTCAAACTATTGGACAAATTGGAAATCTAATATGGCAACTCTTTGGAACAAAGGCATTTCCTGCACAGCGGAAGTAGAAAAATTCACAGTTGGCAAAGACCGCGAGCTGGACCTGCGTCTGGCACGCTACGACGTAATGGGCTCCCTGGCCCACATAAAAATGCTCAACAGGGTAGGCTTGCTTTCAGATGACGAATTGAAAGTGCTTACCGGCGGCCTGGAAGATATTCTTGGCCGGATTGACAGGGGAGAGTTTGTCATTGAAGACAATGTTGAAGACATCCACTCGCAGGTGGAACTCCTGCTCACCGGCTCCCTTGGAGAAGTGGGCAAGAAAATCCACGCCGGCCGTTCCCGCAACGATCAGGTTCTTACCGACATCAAACTTTTCCTGAAGGATGAGATTCTGCTTGTCCGCAAGGAGGTGCTGCAACTGTTCGGAGTCCTGCAGGGTCTGAGCGACACATACTGCGACGTAATGCTGCCCGGGTACACCCATTTCCAGATTGCGATGCCCTCTTCGTTCGGGCTGTGGTTCGGGGCCTACGCCGAGTCTCTGGTGAACGATATGTACGTTCTCAAAGGGGCCTACGACGTGGTCAACCGCAACCCTCTGGGGTCGGCGGCCGGATACGGAAACTCCTTTCCTCTGGACCGCGAATATACAACCGAACTTCTGGGGTTCGCCTCTCCCGACTACAACAGCGCGGCAGCCCAGTTGAGCCGTGGAAAAGCCGAGCTGTGCACTGCGGCCGCCCTTGGCAGCATAGCACTTACACTCAACAAGCTGGCAAGTGACTGCTGCATTTATATGTGCCCCAATTTCCGGTTCATTTCATTCCCCGACAGCCTTACCACCGGGTCCAGCATAATGCCCCACAAAAAGAATCCCGACGTATGGGAGATTATGAGAGGGGAGTGTAATTGCATTATGAGCGTCTACAACCAGATTGCCCTATTGTGCGGCAACCTTCCTCACGGATATCACCGCGACAGCCAGCTGCTCAAGGATATCCTTTTCCCCGCTCTGGAAAAAATGCACAGCTGCCTTGGAATGGCCGCCTATATGCTGGAGAACGTTCAAGTCAACAAAGATATCCTGAGCGACGGATTGTACGACAATATGTTCACGGTAGAAGAAGTGAACCGGCGCGTACTGCAGGGCACGCCATTCCGCGAGGCCTACCGCCAGGTGGGAATCGAAGTCAATTCCGGTAACTTTCATTACGGCAACGGTTCCGGCAGCACAATCAAGCCGTCCGACCTCGGGCACACGCACTGCGGAAGCATAGGAAACCTGTGCAATGACAGAATAGCACAGCTGATGGAAAACGCTTTCAAAGTGTAATTTGCTCTTGAAAATAACGTTTGTAATTTGTAACTTTGTAGGCTTTAATAAAGCACTGCAAAGTCAATTTTAATTACATACAGTTATCGATGTTTCTAGGACAGAAAGCCCGTAAACTTTACACAAAGCCCTGCATACAAGACTTTTCCTGCATTGCGCCAGGACTTGTGTGCTCAAGTGCAGGCACATCCTTTTCAGACTGGGAAGAGGACGGAGTAATAAATTCAATCTATACCGATTCCATTAACGAACTATGAAAAAATCTGGCTTCCTGTCTGCCGGGCTTTTCACGGCAATCCTTCTTTCCGTCACCGGATGCACCAAGTTCATTGATTTTAAGACACCCTCAGAGGGCATCGAATACACCATCAGCGTAAGCGCTACCGACACAAAAACCGTCAACGACGGGCTTTCTACCGTCTGGGCCCAAGGCGATGAAATCTCGGTATTCTGCACCCCGGCCAATTCCTCCCTGTATGGCGGCAACGCCCGGTTCACGGTTAGCGACTTGGAGTCCGGCACTTTCAGGGGAACCCTTCAGAACGAACCTTCACCTGCGGCTTCTTATGATTGGTACGCAATTTATCCCTATACTTCGGGTATAACTACTCCCGCCGCATATTCGGGGTCCGGCAGCATTACCGTAGCCGCAAATTCCCAGTCCCAGAACGGGCCCGACAGCAGATCTCACCTTGCCGGGGACAAAATGGCCGCCTGGGCTCAGGCAAAATCGGTTTCCGGTTCGCAGAAGGTAAACCTCAAGATGCATCAGCTCACCGGCGTCATTGCAGTTAACGTTAAGAACGAGTCCGGCAAAAGCGCCACAATTTCCAGCGTTTCGCTCTCGGCCGACCAGAATATTTCCGGTACCTACTTCGTAGACATCACCGGCGGAAGCCCTGTTTACACCCCGGCCCAGGCCTGCAAGAACGCCACCCTGAGCGTAAGCAACGCCGTGCTTTCAGCCGGGAGCAGCGCAAAGTTCTATCTGGCCGTTACGCCTTTCAGCTCTACCGGAATCAAGATTTCGGTGAACGGAAAGGAAAAGACCTTCAACTTTGGCAAGAACATCGAGTTCCAGGCCGGGCACATAAAGACCATTAACTATACCCTTGAAAAAGATCCCGTCGAAGAGGGATGGAAACGGGTCACCACACTCGACCAGATAACCTCCGGAGGACGGTTCATTATAGGCTATGAAGCCAGCGCCAAGTCCGGTGTAATTGTCCCGATGAGAACCGAATGCAAAGACAACATAATGTATTCAGGCACCTCCTCCGGCAAGAGCGAAAAGGGCACAATAGATATGGCCACGGTTACAGCGACCTCGGCCTACGAAGTGGAATTCGTGAAATCCACCGCCGTGTCCGGCGCCGTCTGCATCAAGGTGGGCGACTCCTATATCGGCAACGAAAATTCCAAGAACAGCTGCAAGCTGTATTCCACCCAGTCCAAGACCACATCGTTCACTCCCACCATCGGCACCAACGATGTCGTGACCCTCAAGATTACAAGCAATTCAAGCTATCATACCCTGCAGTACAACCCGTCTTCACCCCGCTTCGCCGTCTATGGCGGCAGCCAGAAGAACCTTGTTCTCTACAAGAACGGGGGAGGCGGTGGAGACGACCCTGTCATTCCCGGCGAGCCTTCGGTCAGCACAGGAGGTTCATCGGCCATAACCACCACTTCAGCGGTGCTCAGCGCATCTTACTCCAATGCACCCGAGACCCCGTATTCGGCCTGCTTCCTCTACGGGACCTCGTCTTCAAACCTCAGCAAGACTGCATACTGCAACGAAGTTATATCGGGCGCTTCCGACTCGTTTACAGCGAACCTGTACAGCCTGAGCGCATCCACCACATATTATTACAAAGCAGCCATCTCGATAGGGGATAAAGTATATACCGGCGAGTTGAAATCATTCACCACCGCATCCAACACCCCTGCGGGAGAAACCACACGCGGCTGGGCCGAAATGCCCGCCATAACCGACAAGGACGGCAACAACATCGACGACAACAACTCCACCTGGTACTACGCCTACCACTCATTCTCATTCTCATTCTCCGGCAGGAGAAACTACACGGTATGCTTCAGTTCCGAACACCACTGCGCTATGTGGGTTGCGGCGCCAAGGCACAGTTGCTATACCGGCGGCTCAGGCAGAAACGATTCCTACAGGGCTGACCCGGACATACCTTCGGGCATTCAGTTCAAAAGCAAGGACACCGGAGGCGGTTGCAACAAGGGACACCTGCTGGGCTCCGCCGAGAGGACGTGCAGCGTAGAGGCCAACAAGCAGGTATTCTACTACAGCAACATCGCGCCCCAGTACTCCAGCGGCTACAACACCGGCGGAGGCGGATGGAACATCCTTGAGGACTATATAGATACAAAGGTATGCGCCGACACGCTGTACGAGGTTGTGGGATGCTACTATGAGTCGTTCACCGACGGCTACGGATATTCCGCTTCTCCCAAGAAGATTTCTTTCGGAGGCAGGAGCGACGTCAGCTGCCCCACAATGTTCTATTATGCCGTACTCCGCACCAAGAAGGGCAACACCGGCAAGTCGGTGAAGAACTGCACCGCCGACGAACTTCAGTGCGTGGCATTCGTGCGCTCGCACAACAACGGGCTCAAGGGGCAAAAGGTTTCCGCCAAAGAGATGATGAGCATCTCCGACCTGGAAAAGCTTACGGGATTCAAATACTTTGTGAACGTGCCCAACGCCCCCAAATCGACATACAACCCCAACGACTGGCTATAAAACATTATTATTCATAATTCATTCATTAACAACAAAATCAATTTTTATGATCAAACCAGAAATTAAGGCACCACAGACCTACGAGTCTCCACGGTGCGAAACGATGGATCTTGTATCCACCGGTGTTCTATGCGCAAGCGAGGACGGAACAATTACCGATTTGAACGAAAACGATTGGGGAGGAATACTATGAGAAAGTCATTCTATCTTGCATCGGCTGCCATAGTGGCAACAATGCTCTTCTCCTGCGCCAAGGTTGAAGAAAAATCCCTGAGTTCAGAAAAAGGCACCCTCAAAGTAGAGCTTACCGCTTCTACCGACACCCCCGCCACCAAAGTCACCATCGGCTCCAAGGACGGCACCAAGTATCCCGTAACCTGGGACGCAGAAGGCGAGAGCGTTACAATGATTGAGGTTCGGCACGGTGAAAAAGTCAATGAAAGCAGCATTTCTTCCGAGGAAGAATATACTTTGTCTCAGGATAAGAAAACTGCAAAATTCTCATTTAAGCTTGAGGAAGCAAATGCCGATAGCTACGATTATTTGTTCGTATATCCCGCATCTACCGGATTCAACAAAACGCAGGATCCTATGACCCTCACGCTCTCTCTCCCCCTCAGCCAGACTTCTGCACAAAACTCAGCCGATCCCAAGGCTGTCTTTCTGTTCAGCAGCGTTATGGGCAAAACCTCCCAGCAGACAAGTTTCTCGACCAATTTCGAGGCTATAAGCGCCATCGGCAAGATGACTCTGAAAAACCTCCCCATCGAGGCTGGCGAAAAAATCGAGAATGTTTCCATTACTGCAGAGGGCAAGGATCTGAGTGGAAAGAGCTGGTATGTTTACGAAGATGGAACTTTCAACCACGCCTCATCGGGAGCCAACGACAAAGTAAGTGTGGATGTTAAGAGCATCACCACCTCTTCCGACTTCACTTTCTGGTTCTCTTGCTGGCCTTGCAGCTTTGCCGCTGGAGATAAGCTCACAATCGTAGCCACCACAGACAAGACCACTTATACCCGTGAGATTACAATGACAGCCAAGGAACTCAAAGCCGGAAATGTCAACACTATTGCCGTCGATATGAGCTCCGCCGTAAAGCCCACAACCAATGAGACCTTCACCCTCACCAGCCTTGATGCCATTCAGGAAAGTGATGTTGTTGTAATCGCAATGAAGAAAGGCGATAAATATTATGCAATGACAAACGACAAGGGAACCAGTGCTGGACCTAGTGCCGTTTTGACCGATGTAACAAATAATACTGTCAAGAACCCGAGTGCAGATCTGAGATGGAACATTTCTTCGTCTGATGCCGGATATATCATACGTCCTGCCGGAGATGCTACTAAAAATCTATATTCTACAAACAGCAACAATGGAGTAAGGGTCGGTACTACAGAAGGCACTTGGGTTCTTGAAGGAGATTACCTGAAATTCACCAAAGAATTTAAAGATAACAAAGATAATCCTATATACAGATATCTTGGGGTTTATTCCGATGACAATGGACCTAAAGACTGGCGCGCCTATTCATCTACTACGGGCAACATCGCAGGGCAGGAGGTTTGCTTCTTCGCTTACAGCGATTCCCGCACTCCTCAGAATCTCTCATTCCCTGAGGCATCTTACACTGCCGAACTCGGAGGAACCTTCGACGCTCCTTCTGTCTCTGGCGTAATAACTACTGTGAAGTACTCTTCAAGCAATAAGGCCGTAGCTACAGTAAACGAGAGCACCGGAGCCGTTACACTCGTAGCAGCCGGCACCACCACCATCACCGCCAAAGCTGAGGCCAGCGCGACCTACAAGGCCGGCACTGCCAGCTACACCCTCACAGTAAATACTCCTGGAAAGACTTATGCCAGCCTTGCAGAACTTGTTGCTGCAGGCGCTCCAACTGGAGAGAATGTAACGGTGACACTTACAAACGAAGAGATTACCGGTATATATGTTACAAGCGGTGGCTACAGGAACGGGATTTACTTCAAGGTCGGAAATCAGGAAGTGGAACTTTATTTCCGTGATGTTCCTACTGAGTGGGAAGTCGGCGGAAAAGTTTCAGGAAAGCTTACCGATTGCCCTTGGAAGACATACAATTCAACCTGGGAACTTGCACCTGTACAAACCTGGGCATGGACAGAACTGAGCTACACAGCTCCTTCTCCCACTTGCGCCACACCCGTCATCACCTTCGACGGCAGCGGTAAGGCAACTATCACCTGCGCGACGGAAGGTGCAACCATCAAGTATGCCATTTCCAACACCGAGCCCGCTTCTTTCACCAACACCTATAGCAGCCCCGTTCAGCTCACAGACGGTCAGACCATCTGGGCCAAGGCAAGCGCTACTGATATGCAGGACAGCAAGGTAGCCAGCAAGAAATATACTGCCGGAGGAAGCGGAGAGACTAAAACTTTGATTATCGATGGATCCAAATTAACGAGTACTGCAACTAAAGCTGAGGCAGATTATACTTATGACGGTTTCACAATCACGATGAGCGATGGAGCGAAATCACAAGCTATTCAAAAAGGCGCGGAGAATAATTTTTGTTCGAATCCAGCAATCTTAATCGGCAAGGAGGAGAAATATATATACAACAAAACCCCGATTCCAGGAAAGATTACAAAGTTTGAGATTTATTCAAACAAGGGAGCCTCTGCCAAGGTTTCTGTAGGTGTACTTTTCAGTAAAACCGCGATTTCCGAGTATGCTGAAGGAACAAACACCTATACTGAAACATTATCAACAGTGGATAAAGTATATGATTGCTCATCAAAAATTCCTGATGGCGCTAAATATTTCTGGTATCAGGTGACGAATGACTACAATTCTCAAGTTCAGTTTAGAATTACCTATACTGAATAAACAGAATCCGGCGTGGACAGCCCGAGGCATTGCCCCACAGCCTGTCCCACCACCGAGGTTCTAACAACACTTTCAACAGAGAGGGTGACTAAAAGTCCTACAGGACTAGAGGTCACCCTCTCTTTGCACAAACGAATGAATGTTGTACAGACGCAAATCATTCGCGTTGTACGAAATTCAAATACCCAGGCGGATAAACATACTTTTACCAATAGTTATTGGGTCAGGGGGAAAACTATGTGTTTAGGCATAGATATTCTGAAGTCTGAAGAGGA
>JAKSKE010000013.1 GCA_024401895.1 Bacteroidales bacterium | reverse complement strand
ACTTTTTTATGAAAGAATATCTTGCCCCTATTTGTAAAACAATTGTTTTCCACTCTTATAGAATCTGTAATGGCAGCTTTGGTAACCCCGGAGATGCCGGCCAAAACGGCAACATCGAAAGAGAAGAAGAACAGTTTTAATCAAAATGAAGAGTATGAAAACTTTTCTGAAATTCTTCCCGGCATTCGTTGCGGCCGCATTTTCGCTGGCGTCCTGTAACAATAAGGAAGAAATCGTTCCCGAAGTTCCCCAACCTCCCGTACCAACCCATACAGTCAAATTCACATCCGAGGTTCCGGAGACCAAAACCGATATGCACATAGACGGTAATACCGCAATCTTCAGCTGGACCAACAACGATATCAACAATATCATTGTAAAGGAAAACGGGGTCGAAGGTGAAATTACCGACCAAAGCGGAATCAAAGACGGAAAGCTTGTAATATACGCTACCTTCCCGGGAGAATCCGGCAACGTTTCCAAAGAATACACCGCCGTGCTCAACGGCAAGGTGGGAGACCAGACTCCGCGCGACGGTTCTTACGACGAGTCCGCCGATATCCTCATTGCAAAGCCCATTATGGGCGTCCCCACCGACGGCATAATGTTCCAGTTCCACCGTCCGGTTACAATTAACAAAATGACTCTTTGTAACCTTCCCGCCGGCCAGACTCTCAAAACCGTAACCATCCGGTCCACCGAACCCATTGCCGGCACCATAAAAGACGGAGACTGGAACCCCGAGTCTTTCGGAAATTCAATCGTCCTGAGCGTAAACAGGACTGTTCCTGCAAACGGTGAACTTGAAGTCTGCTACACTTCGGTCCCCGCCCAGAACGCCATCCTTACCGTTGACGCCAGAGTTGGAACCGACTCCTACCTTAAAACCTTCGGCCGAGGACTCTCAACCACCGCCGGAAATGTAAAAATTTACAGTGTGGGGCTTGTGAAGCAGGCCCATCTGACTCTGGTGGAGAATTTCAACGCAGTGAACGCCACCACCAACCAGTACGGCTGTACAGCTCAACTCGCCACTTCCGGCCGCGAAGCAGGCCTTAACTTCGAGTGGACGGCAGAGGGGACCACTCCAAAAGTGTTTGTATTCAAAAACGGCATCCGCCTTGGAACTTCAGGCGAGCCCGGAACGGTTCAGAACTCAACTATGCTGGCCCCCGTTCCCACAGGCAGTACCGTATATATAAAAGTTTATGCCGCAAGATGGAACAACGACAAAGGCAATGTGGACCTGGACTATAACGGTCAATCCTATTCAAAGGAGCCCGCAAGCCCGGCCATCGAATCACCGGACAAAAAGGAATACTCCCCGACCGACTTTCCAAGCGCGACTGAGTTCAGTTTCGTCAAGGCATCTGGAGAGAATACGTTCTCTATAGCCTCGTCGTCAAAACGCATCATCATAGACAAAGTGGAAGTGGAATTCTATAGCGAGGAATGCGGGCTGCACCCCAGCGCCACGGTCAATACTCCGGGCGCCACGGGAATCGGACAGAGCGTAGCCACCCTGAACGGCAGCTACACGTTGGCAACGAGTCCGGCAACGGCAACCTTCTTCAAGTGGGGCAGCACACCCGAGACTCTCACCAACAGCCTTGCAGCAACAGAGGGAGCCAATGGCAGCTTCAGCGCCACACTCACCGGCCTCGAGCCCGAGACAACCTATTATTACCGTGCCTACGTTACTGTGAACGGCACCGAAATCCACACTCTGGAGAGCGAAACCTTCTGCGGCGAAGTCGAGTCCTTCACCACCGCAAATTCGCAGTCCTATTCGGTAAACGGCTGGCTGGAGCTCCCCGCGGCCTTCGACAAGAACGCCATTCAGAGCACAACCACATCGAGCCTGAACGGACTCATCTCGCATACACACTACTTCCAGGGCACCTCCGGCACCGAGAGAAACTACACCTTCCTGTACGACCCCGAAATGTACGCCTCGTACTGGGTGGCATATCCTCTTGCTAAAGGCCATACGGGAGGATCCAGGGAAAATTCGTTCGGCTTCGACCCCGATATAGCCATTGCCAAGCAGACTGACGTGCGCAGCGGCTATGGAGTCAATATCTCTACGCAGTATCATACAGATAACCACTATGCCCGCGGCCACCAGATTCCCGATGCCGACCGCAGTGCCATCTCAGCCGCACAGGCTCAGACCTACTACGCGACCAATATGACGCCGCAGATTCAGAACGGCTTCAACGGCGGAATATGGTCGAGTCTGGAGGGAGGCATACGCCAGGCCATCCCCACCGGAGATACGCTGTATATAGTTACGGGTGCGGCCTTCCGAATTGCCGGCGGCAACGAGACCGTGACAACCATCACGAACACTAACGACAATAAAGTTCTGCCTATTGCCAACTACTACTGGAAAGTGGTACTCAAGGTTAAGCGGAACGGCACCCAAATCACCGAAGCGCTGGCAGTGGGCTTCTGGCTCCCTCACACCGACACCGACACCAACCACTCGAGTTACTCCAGCTTCTCCACCAGCGTCCACGACATAGAGCAGAAGACCGGCTTTGATTTCTTCGCCAACCTTCCCGCCAACCTTCAGGCCACTGCCGAGACAAATGCCAATTGGGAGACGTTCTGTTCGTTCTAACAAAGGAACTAGTCTATTCCCAGTTCCTTTTTCATCCCGCGAAGCAGGTCGAACGCCTGCATAGGGGTAATATTGTTAAGGTCCACTTTTTCTATCTTCTCGCGGATTGAACTCAGGGTGGGGTCATCCAGTTGAAAAATAGACAGTTGCACACCGTCATCGGCCGCAGGCGAAGGAGAATGCCCGTTCTCCAGGTTCCGCAGGGTCCTTTCGGCACTTTCAATCACCTCCCTGGGCATCCCCGCCATTCGGGCAACGTGCACTCCAAAACTGTGAGCCGACCCGCCTTCGCGGAGCTTTCGCAGAAATATTATTTCCTTGCCCGATTCCTTTACCGAAACGTGGTAGTTCTTTACCCTCGGGTAGATGCTTTCAAGGTCGTTGAGCTCGTGGTAGTGAGTTGCGAACAGGGTCTTTGCCCCCTTCCCCTTTTCGTGTATGAACTCCACCAGCGCCCTGGCGATTGACATACCGTCATAGGTCGAAGTCCCCCTTCCAATCTCGTCCAGCAGCACCAGCGAGCGCCTTGAAAGATTGTGCATTATCATAGAGGTTTCCAGCATTTCAACCATAAAGGTGGATTCTCCGCGGGAAATGTTGTCGGTAGCCCCCACTCTGGTGAAGATTTTGTCGAAATACCCCATTTCCACGCTCTTTGCCGGCACAAACGACCCAATCTGAGCCATCAGCACAATAAGCGCCGTCTGCCTTAGCAGAGCCGACTTTCCGGCCATATTGGGCCCGGTTAGAATTATTATCTGGTTGCCGTTGCTGTCCAGGCTAATGTCGTTGGGGACATACTCCTGACCCGGTTCCATAAGCGTTTCTATGACAGGATGCCGTCCTTCCTTTATTTCCAGCCCGTTACCCTTGTTCACAAGCGGACGGCAGTAGCCTCTCTCCACGGCCTGCAGGCCGAAACCCGACAATACGTCCAGTTTTGAAATTACAGCACAACTCTTCTGAATGTCTTTGACATAGAGCTGCATCTCCCCTATGAGATTCGCATAAATCCTCGATTCTATGGCATATATCTTATCTTCGGCGGTAAGAATCTTCTCTTCGTACTCCTTGAGTTCGGGTGTAATGTAACGCTCGGCGCTCACAAGAGTCTGCTTCCTAATCCAGTCGGCAGGCACCTGCTCCCTATACATATTGCGCACTTCTATATAGTAGCCGAATACGTTGTTATAGCTTATCTTAAGCGAGTTTATTCCGGTTTTTTCAATTTCCCTGCGCTGCATTTCCTGCAGGAAAGCCTTTCCTCCCCGGGAAATTTCCCTATACTCGTCCAGTTCCTTGTCAACCCCGGCGGCAATCACATCCCCCTTCCCCACCAGGGCGGCAGGATCCTCGCACAGAATCTGCCTTATATGGTTCTCAAGCTTCGAAAAGTCCTTCACCGACCGGCCCATCGAGCGCAGCACCTCAACCCCCGAGGCATCGCAAACTTCCTTGATTGGCACGAACCTGCCCAAACTGCGGCTCAGCCCAAGCGCTTCGCGCGGATGAATTTTTCCTGTGGCAACGCGGGACATTGTTCTTTCCATATCCCCCACCTCCGAAATACACTGCCTTATGGCCTCCAGGCTTTCGGGATTCCCGCAGAAATGCTGTACGGCATCGTAACGGGCGTTGAGTTCGGCAATGTCCATCACCGGCATTGCAAGCCACTGGCGCAGCAGTCTCGCTCCCATCGGGGAACTGCAACGGTCTATTACGTCAACCAGGCTCACACCGTCCTTCCCGGCATTGCTCTGGAAAATCTCAAGATTGCGGAATGTAAACCGGTCCATCCACACAAACTTGTCTTCGTCTATCCTGGACAGCGAGCAGATATTCTTGAGCCCCGTATGCTGAGTCCTTTCCAAATACACTATGAGTGCTCCGGCAGAACAGACAGCCAGAGGAAATTTCTCTACCGCAAAACCCTTGAGGGATGAAACTTCGAACTGTCTGCACAGTTTTTCATAGGCGGCTTCGTACACGAACGCCCATTCATCCAATCCGCTCACATAGAAATCGGGAAATTTCTCCCGGACCATTCTAATGGAGTCGTTGCACACAACAAGTTCTTTTGTGGGCAGGGACGACATAAGGGAAGACACATATTCCACCGACCCCTGGGCCAACTGGAAGGTACCGGTACTCACGTCAAGAAAGGCGGCTCCGGCTTCTGCGCCATCGAAATCGAGGCCTACAAGATAATTGTGCTCCTTCTGGTCCAGCATTCCGTCGCCGAAGGCGATTCCCGGTGTAATTATTTCGGTCACTCCCCTCTTTACAAGCTTGTTCTTTACAAGTGCCGGATCTTCCAACTGGTCGCACACTGCAACCTTGTACCCGGCACGTATGAGTTTTGGGAGATACTGCTCTATGGCGTGATGCGGGAAGCCGGCCATAGGGGTGGCCTCCTTGTCGCCGTTGCTCCTTTTTGTAAGCACCAGCCCCAGAACCTTGCTGGCAAGCAGGGCGTCGTCGCTGTACGTTTCGTAGAAGTCACCCACTCTGTACAGCAGGATTGCCTCGGGATTCTGCGCCTTTATGCTGAAATACTGCCTCAGCAGCGGAGTATCTTCTTTTGCCATAGCTTTCGTTTAATTGAAAATGTTGGTAATGAATATTATAACCAGCATAACGGGTACAATGTACCGTATCCAGAAATACAATACCGGATATATTTTCACACTCTTTTTGCCCCTGCCTTCATTTGTAAGTTCATTCCATACAGTTTTTCTGTCCATTTTCCATCCTACCAGCAGGGCGAATATAAGCGAGCACAGTATCATAAACAGATTGGAAGAAATACTGTCAAAAAATCCGAAAATATTTTTTCCGGCTATCTGTATTCCCGACAAAGGTCCGAAGGACAGGCTGCATACTATGCCTATCAGAAGGCAAACGGTAAAACAAATGACCGAAGCTTTCTTGCGGCTCAAGCCCTTTTCCTCCACCAGATAATCTACAATAACCTCCAGGAGTGAAATTTCGGAAGTTATGGCCGCGCCCAGGATGGAAAGGAAGAATATAACGGGTATCACATAACTCAAGAATGGAGAAACTGTCTTGAATGATGTGAAAATATACGGCAATGTCTCGAAAACGAGCGAAGGCCCTGCATTGAGTTCTATTCCAGCCGAGAACACTGCCGGAATTATGGCAAAGCTGGCCAGAATGGCGAAACAAGTGTCGAAAAAGACCGTATAGGAACCTGCCTCCAGTATATTCTCGCTCTTCTTCATATAGGACGAATACACCATAACGGTACCTACACCCAGGGACAGAGAAAAGAAAGACTGTCCCATTGCACTCGCCAGAACTCCGGGAGTAATCTTTCCGAAATCGGGCTTAAGCAGATATTTCACTCCCTCCTGTGCCCCGGGCAGAGAGCTGGAATAAAAAATAAACAGAAGAATGAGCAGAAACAGTATGGGGACGGTAATATTGTTGAATTTTTCTATCCCTTTCTTTATTCCCCGGCTTACGATTGCTATCGAAACCAAGAGGAACAGAAAATGAGAAATTATGGGTTCGGTCACCGATGTGGAGTATTTGCCGAAGAATTGCACCGCCTCTTCCTTTGAAATGTCGCAGAATTCTCCCATACAGGCTCGAACAAAAAAATCCAGAGACCATCCGCCTACCACGCTGTAGAAAGAAGTAATCAGTATTGGGGCCGTAAGGATTATCACGCTCATCACCTTCCTGGTCTTGCCGCCGAAGAAAGTGTTCATTGTGGAAACCAGACCCTTTCCGCTGTTCCTCCCCAACAGCGATTCGGTAAAGAAAACGGGCAGCGCTACAAGCAGCGAGCAAAGAATATATACTACAATGAATGCGGCCCCACCGTTCTCGCCCACCATATAGGGAAATCTCCATATATTCCCAAGGCCTATGGCAGAACCTGCGAAAGCGGCAATAAGGGAAATGCGTCCGCTGAATTTCTCTCTGCTGTTATTCATTTGCGCCTGTAAATTTCAAATTCGAAATCGTATCCGGTCGATTGGTCGTGACGTGTGTCGGAAACGCTTGTCCTTTGCCATACAGAAAGGTCTATCTCGGGGAAAAACACGTCAGCTTCGGGAATTACGGCGTGAACCCTGGTAATGTAGAGGGTGTCCATCTGGTCGAGAGCGGCCCTGTAAACCGACGCGCCTCCTATGACAAAACATTTTGACGCCCCCTCTGCAGCCTTGTAGGCTTCATCGAAAGAATAGACGCACTGCGCTTCGGGAATGGGGTCTCCCCCAAGATTCAGCACTATGTTCTGCCTTCCCGGAAGAGGATGTTTGGGAAGTGAAAAATATGTGGTCCTGCCCATAATTACAGGAAAACCCTTTGTAGTTTCCTTGAAGTACTTAAGGTCTTCGCTCAAATGCCAGGGCAATTCTCCTTTTACCCCAATCTCGTTTTTGTCGCCAATTGCGACTATCAGACACTTTTCCATAACTAAACTGCTACCGGAGCCTTGATTGCGGGCCAGGGTTCATAACCTTCAAGAGTAAAATCTTCGTACTTGAAATCGAAGATACTCTTTACGTTCGGGTTGATTTTCATTTTGGGAAGCGGCCGCGGTTCGCGCGAAAGCTGCTCGCGCACCTGCTCGAAATGGTTCAGATAAATGTGGGTATCGCCCGTGGTATGCACAAACTCTCCGGGTTGCAGCCCGCACACCTGGGCAATCATCATTGTGAGAAGGGCGTAGGAGGCAATATTGAACGGCACTCCAAGGAAGGTGTCGGCGCTGCGCTGATAGAGCTGGCAGCTCAATTTTCCGTCGGCAACGTAAAACTGGAAGAAACAGTGGCAGGGCGGCAGCGCCATTCTGTCAACGTCGGACGGATTCCAGGCGCAGACTATCATTCTGCGGGAATCGGGATTCTTCTTTATTGTTTCTATCACCTCCGACAGCTGGTCTATCGAACGTCCGTCCGGGGTGCGCCAACTGCGCCACTGCTGCCCGTAAACAGGACCCAGGTCGCCGTTTTCGTCGGCCCACTCATCCCAGATGCTCACTCCGTGCTCCTTCAGATAAGAGATGTTCGTGCTTCCCTGGATAAACCACAGAAGTTCGTAAATAATCGACTTCAGATGAACCTTCTTGGTGGTGAGCAGCGGAAAACCTTCGCTCAGGTCAAAGCGCATCTGATGCCCGAATATGCTTTTGGTTCCGACTCCGGTACGGTCACTCTTGACGGTTCCGGAATCCATTATGAGCTTTAGAAGATCCTGATACTGTTTCATAATATATTCGCTAAGAAATTGAACACCAGTTCGGGTGGGGCATCCTTGAGTATGACTTTCTTATATTCGTCCAAAACATAGAGGGAAGGTATTGCGCGCACATTGTACAGCAAATCCTTCCTTATGATATAATTCGGGTCATACCCGTTTTCCCAGGTTGGCGGATACTGCTCGGCATATTTTCTCCACTCAGACAGGTCCTCGTCGATATAAATGTTCATCACCGCCAGTTTGCCATCGGCCACGGCCCTACAGAAAGCGGGGTTGGACTGCAGCGCATCGGTTATTTCTTTGCAGGCTTCGCATCCGGGGTTGGAAAAGAACAGCAGGGTTGTCTGCGCCTGAATGTCATACAGCCGGCTTTTCCTTCCGTCCAGGGTTATGTATTCGAAGTCGGCCGCGTTGGTGCCGCGCCGGTTCAAAGAGCACATCTTCACCTGACGGGAATAGAACGCACGCAGGGAATCGGGAGTACTCTCGCTGCCGGCCATTTCCTTTACGAACGGCAGATATACATCTTCGTTGCGATATGGAGAATTAGGGTCGTAAAGATAGTCCTGAACCAGTTGCAGCATAACGGAATCCTTCTCATACCTGTGGTAGAAGACCTTCATACTGTCCGAAATCTGGGCATCGGTCTTGCTTGCCAATGACCTGAAAAAAGTCATCAGAACCTGCTCCCGGCTTACCTGTACGGCAGGCGCTGCCTTCTTCCCGGGGTTATGGCAGGAAAGCAGCACAAGACTTGCAAGCAGAATTACACTAATCTTCCTTTTCATCCATCAGGGCTTCTGAGATGTTTATGACAAAGTCTCCCATCTTCTCCATTTCAGAGATAATATCCATATAGAAGACTCCTGTCTCGTAATCGTAATCTTCGTGTTCGAAATTGTTCAGATGCTCGTCGCGCAGTTTGTCGCGATAGTCATTGATATTGGCCTCGGCCACCATCGCGTTCTTAATGTCGGTAATTTCATGAATGGGAATCTGAAGGTTGTGAATCATTGCCGCATAGGCCTCGTCCAGCAAATCAATCATTTTGTTCACCTTGCCAAGCATATCGTCGCTGAACTTGCGGCCGTGGTCATAGCAGCGCTGGAGCATTCTTCCTATGCCCTCTTCGCTGTCTCCAAGACTTTCCATCTCTCCTATTATGCGGTAGCTTCCCTTGATTCGGGACAGGGCCGACGACGATACCTCCATCTTGGAAACTTCGCCCAGGTAGCTGGCAATTTCGTATTCTATGCCGTCGGTAGTCTCTTCGAATTTAATAAGTTCCTCTCTCTTTTTGGCGAAGTCGTCTTCGTTGCCACACGCCACAGCCTCACGCACATAGCCCAGACCGGTACGGCACAGTTCTCCAAAACGTACAATTTCCTGCTGGGACTCCTTGAGTGAAAGTTCGGCTGTATTCAAGACTCCGTGGTGTATGAACTTGAGACGGTAAACCTCCTCGCCCTCGCGGTTGGGAACCATCAGGGTCACAATTTTGCTGATTACAGGTATGAACCATACCAGAATCAACGTTGTAATTATGTTGAAGAACGTGTGCAGCGTTGCAACCACAAACGGCAGGCTGTTCACAAGCGCCTCGCGGGTCTCTTCGCTGGCGGTGTCGAATGAAACTTCCATCGGGTTGGGAAAACCGAAAAGGCCCTCGACCACCTTTCCTATCATAGAAAGGAACGGACGGAACAGTATGCTTGCCCAAAGGACTCCGAACACATTGAAAAGCATATGGGCACGGGCCGTACGCTTTGCCGACACGTTGGCTACCGAAGCCGCAATATTGGAGGTTATGGTGGTTCCTATGTTTTCTCCAAGCACCATAGCGGCCGCAATGGTAAACGGAATATAGCCGTTTGCCACAAGCACCATTGTAATGGCCATAGTTGCAGCCGAACTCTGGAGCATAAGGGTCATCATAGCTCCAATGACCATAAAGAGCAGGATAGAGAACACCCCGGCTCCGGTAAGTCCGGAAAGGAATACCCGCACGGCGTCGTTGTCGAGCAATACCGTAGATGTTTCCCTCAGGGTGGTGAGACCCAGGAACAACAGCGCGAATCCCATAAGGAATTCTCCAAAATTGTTGTATTTCTTACTCTTGAGTGAAATTGCCAGGAAAGCGAAGAACATTAGCGGAACCGCGATTGTTCCCAGACTGAAATTGAAGTCGCCGAAAGACAGGGCGAATATCCAGGCCGTAACCGTTGTACCTATGTTGGCACCCATAATTACGCCTATGGCATTCACAAGGCTCAGCAGTCCGGCATTCACGAAACTCACGAGCATAAGCGTCGTAGCCGTAGAAGACTGGACAAGTGCGGTTATAATGATACCCGAAAGAATACATTTAAATGGAGACGAGGTGGCCTTGGACATAAAGGACCTCAACTTGGCTCCGGCTAACTTCTGCAACCCTCCGCTCATAAGCGACATTCCATACAGGAACATACCCAGGGAACCCAGCAGAGTCAGTATTTTCAACAACATACCCATATTTGGCAAAGTTAACGATTTTTTATGTTACTTTTGTGTAGAATGAAAGCCTGTGAATTAAAAATTTCAGCCGTATTTTTATGCCTGATTCTGTCGGGCATTCCGCTCGCGGCACAGTTTTACAACAACGGCACCGACAATGCCGCTATCCG
Organism: Bacteroidales bacterium; assembly: GCA_024401895.1. GTDB lineage: Bacteria > Bacteroidota > Bacteroidia > Bacteroidales > UBA932 > Cryptobacteroides. Next base: position 29,019 of record JAKSKE010000013.1, on the reverse strand, counting down.
TTGGAAAGAGCTGCAGACTCCGGGGTACCGCATCATATATCCCAACTACGCCGACTCTCTGGCACTCCTATATGCCGGCACCCTCGAAAAATACACTCCGGAAAACCTGCCGTTCAGAAAAAAACTGCCCGTAATCCTCCACACCGAAAACGCCGTTTCCAACGGTTCGGTAGGTTGGGCTCCGTCCAGAATGGAACTCTACACCGTTCCCGACTCATATTCTCCGTTAAGCAGCCTGTGGACCGAACAGCTGTGCTCCCACGAATTCAGGCACTACTTCCAAATGTACCCGGGATACGACCGGAAATTCCTTGCAGGAAGAATCCTGTTCGGCGAACTGTGGCCAATGGCTATAGGGGCCCTCTACCCCAGCATTGCCATTATGGAAGGCGATGCGGTAGCTTATGAAACCGCAGTAATGGCAAACGGAAGAGGCCGGAAAGCCTCCTTCCTGGAGTACTACCGGGTTTGCTTCGCAAACGGAGACCGGCGCAATTTCTGGCAATGGCGATACGGTTCAAACCGCAAGTTCACCCCCGACTACTACCGTGCCGGATATCTTCAGATAGCCGGACCTTCGGCCCTCTACAACGAACCCGACCTTACCCGGAAATACCTGGACCGCATAATCGAAAAACCCTGGCTGCCTATAAACAACTTCAACAAGACTATCAAGGAAATATCGGGAAAGAATTTCAAGACCGTATGGAGTGAACTCACCGACTCCCTCTCCCGCGAATGGGCGGAATGGGAAAGGCAGAGGGCTCCGTTCAGGGAAGTCAAGCCAGTTACAGGAGACTTGCGCCGGTACACCGCATACGAAGGAACTACCTGTATGAACGGCAAGCTGTACGCCGTGCGCCACGGAATTGAAAGGACCGGCGAACTGGTAGAAATAGACAGCAGCGGTTGCGTGCGCAGGCTCCACGGCTTTACATCCTCCTATCAGGGTTTGAAAACCGACAATATCTATAAGCGTCTGGTATGGACCGAGACCATTGGCGATGCGCGATGGGAGATGAAATCCTATTCGGTTGTAAATTACTACGGTGCCGACGGGCAGATTCATTCCCTCACCCGCGGAACCCGATATTTTCAGGTTTGCTGTTGCGACCGTGAAGCCCTTTATGCCGTAATCGAATACCCCGTAAGGGGCGGCTCCAACGTCGTCATTCTGAACCCGGCCGACGGCAGCGTGATATCCCGTACGGCGGCACCGTCGGGGTTTGAACTCTCCGACCTTGCCTGGGTGGGGAAAAAGCTTTTTGCAGTTGCCAACACTTCGTCGGGAGCCGGCATATATAACGTCTCGGACGGTTTCACTCCCCTGGTAGAGAACGTTCTGTCCAGCATATCGGAACTCGACCCATACCTGGACAAGTTGAGCTTCGTATGCGACCGCACCGGGGTGGATGAACTGTATTGCATAGACCTTTCCGACAAAAAGATTCTACAACTTTCCAACACCCGCTTCGGAGGCTCCGACTGGGTTTACTCGTCGGGCAAGCTCTATTTTTCACAGCCGGGAAAAGACGGCAGGAATATATGCCTCGTCCACGGCACAGAAGACAGGAACGTAACGTCGCTCGATTATGAAAGGGTTTCCTTCCTGGTTCCTGATAAAAGTCCCGAACTTCCTGTAAAGAATTGTGATACAACCGAATACAAAATTAGGAATTACTCCAAGCTGGGGCATCTCCTGCGATTCCACTCCTGGGTTCCACTGTTCATCGACGCAAATACAATAGAGACAATGAGCCTGTCGAGCCTCACAACTTCGGCAGGTCTGGGCGCCACCGCCTTCTTCCAGAACCATCTCGGGTCGGCTTCGGGAATCATTTCCTATCACGCCCAGCCGGTTGACGGAAAATGGCAGCATTCCGGTCATCTGAAGTTCAAATATGGCGGATGTTATCCCGTATTCGAGCTCAGCGCCGACCTGAACGACCGCAATTCGCTGGATTACAAACTGGAGAAAATCACCACCGACCGGTATATAAACTACAGAATCACAGGTGAAAAGACGTCCCGACCGCTGATTGCAGGCACTTTGTCGGCATATATACCGTTCAGCATAAACTCCAGGGGCCTTACAAGGGGAATTATACCTCAAGTCAAGTATTCCATATCCAACGATTTGTTCCTTGGGGCAAACATACCCCTGCAACGCTTGTCTTTAAGCCTTCGCGGATATCTGATGAAGCCCATTGCCAGCAGTTGCATCTATCCCCGCTACGGTGTAGGGCTCGAGGTCGGCAATTCTTTCAGACCCGGTTTGACCGAACTCTTTTCGGGAGACTTTTATACCTACCTGTACGGTTATCTGCCCGGAATCATACGCACTCACGGTATCAAACTTTCCGCTATGCTCGATTCCCACACCGGAGACGGAATCTTCGCCGAACCGTATCTGAATACGGCGCCGCGCGGATTTACCCAGAGTCACGTTGCAAGCCAACTCGCCAGCTTCGACAAACAGGCCAAGTTCAGTATCGACTACGCTATGCCTTTCGGAAACGCCGACTGGTCTTTCCTTTGCCCGGTAGCATATATCCGCAACTTCGAACTTATTCTTCACTCCGACTTCACCCTGTTTGGAGATTCCGACCGCACCGGAGCCCTGATGAGCACCGGAGCCGACCTTCAGATTGTCCTTGGGAATCTCCTGTGGATTCCATACACTACCAGAATAGGAGTTACCTACAACTACAACTCGGGGCCGTCCTTCAACGCCTTCGCAACCGAGCAGGGTCCCCTTCCGCGACATCACGCAGGCTTGCTGTTCAGCGTCGATTTCTAGCCTTAAGGTCCAATTCCACCACAATGGGATAATGGTCGCTCACCCCTCCGTTATACCGTGGACCTATGGCTGTACGGCGGGGCTTTTCTCCACCGTGAACACTGTCCGGCTCGGTAAGGACAGAATCATCGAACACCATCATACGGCCTTCCGTAAGAGTATCGGTATAGCACCTGTCAATAAGTTCCCACTCCCCGTTGAAGCGTATGCTGCCGGAGCCGATGGAATTTTCCGACAAATCCTTCATTCCCCCGCATTTCCATCCCGGCCCTTCATTGAAATCGCCAATGCTCACTATGGTTCCGCTGAATGAGGCGAGCGAATCGCACAACCTCTGCATACAGGCTTTTGCGGCATTCCTCCCTTCGGTCTTCCCTCCTATTTGGGACGGATGATGGTTTACCAGTATATCCACCCTGGCCGAGTCCCGGGTTTCAAAACTCCCCAGCAGAATATCCCGCGTGGCCATAACCCGGCCCAACGAATCGCAAACGTGATTTGGTTTTGAATTCAACAGCCTGAGTCTGTCCCGGCGGTACAGCAGGACGCAATCTATCCCCCTGTGATCTGGGGAATCGTAGTGAATGAACGAATATGGAGTTTTGCGCAGCAGTGTGGTCTTCAACAGGCTCCATACTACAAAACTGTCTTCCACCTCGGCAAACCCCACCGCGTCGGGAAGGTCTCCAAGTTCATCTTCCATTCTGAAGATTTCTTTGCATACCGCCTCGCACTTCCTGTAAAAACTATACTTCCGTCCCGCTTTCCTACAATCCATAAAATTCTCAAGATTCCAGAAAACCACCGTAAAGGCGAGCATCCCAATAATTACGTTTTTCATTTTTTTCCGGCCAAAATGATAAATTTCATTCAAACACGCTTTAAAAAACAGAAAAACTTCTGCGCCCATTTTTTTTAATGTATCTTTGCGGGGTTAAAAATTAATTTTTTATGTCTCTTAAATGCGGTATAGTAGGATTGCCCAACGTTGGTAAGTCAACATTGTTCAACTGTGTCAGTTCAGGTAAAGCACAAAGTGCCAACTTTCCTTTCTGTACAATAGAACCCAACCTTGGTTCTACCAATGTGCCCGACAAAAGGCTCAACGTCCTTTCAGACATATGCAAGCCTCAACGCACCATTCCCGCAACTGTCGACATTGTCGACATAGCCGGCTTGGTTAAGGGTGCAAGTAAAGGTGAAGGCCTTGGAAATCAATTCCTTGCAAATATTCGAGAATGTGACGCCATACTTCACGTACTGCGCTGCTTTGACGACGGCAACGTTGTCCACGTCGACGGCAACGTAAACCCGGTAAGAGACAAGGAGGTTGTCGATACCGAACTTCAGATAAAGGATCTCGAAACCGTAGATGCCCGTCTGGCCAAGGCCGACAAGGCCGGCAAAGCCGGAGACAAGGAAGCCCGCAAGCTTGCCGAACTCCTTCATCGCTACCACGATGCCCTGGTTCAGGGAAAACCCTGCCGCAGCGTTGCCTTTGTCAACGACGAAGAGGCCGCATTGGCCAAAGACCTTTTCCTGCTTACCAACAAACCCGTAATGTATGTTTGCAATGTCGATGACGCATCTGCCTCCGGCGGAAACAAATATGTCGAGGCGGTACGCGAAGCAGTAAAGGACGAGCAGGCCGAAATTCTGGTAATTGCCGCAAAAACCGAGGCCGAAATAGCCGAAATCGAAGAGTATGAAGACCGGCAGATGTTCCTGGAAGAAATGGGACTTACCAAATCGGGAGTTGTGCGACTTATCCAGGGTGCATATCATCTTCTGGGACTTCAAACCTTCTTCACCGCCGGTTCCGACGAATGCCGCGCCTGGACCATACGAATAGGCGACAAAGCCCCCAAAGCGGCCGGAGTAATCCATTCCGACTTTGAAAAAGGCTTTATCCGCGCCGAAGTAATCAAGTACGACGATTTTGTTCAGTACAAGACCGAAGGTGCAGTGAGAGCGGCCGGTAAAATGGGAGTTGAAGGCAAGGAATATGTTGTGCAGGACGGAGACATTATGCACTTCCTGTTCAACGTATAGGAACGTCAGGCAAGGAAGGTTGAAAGCCAGTCCCTGTCTATCTTCACCAGCCCTTTTGCATTTTCAGAAATGGAAGGATTCCTGAGCAGAATCTTCCTGCAGTCCTCATACACATTGAGCCCGACCGACAGCATCTGCATCTGTCCCTTCTCGGGATATGTGAATATCATATCGCCTTCCGACCCTTCCGTCTTGAAAAACTTCAGGTCAACCTGCTTTCCAAGTTCCTGAAGAGTGACGAACTTACACATTTCTATGGCAATGTCGTCGAGGCCCGAGTCGAAAATCTTAATCTTTTCTATAAGACTGCCGGCATCGGAAACCAGACGGCAGGTGAACCCGGCCGTTTCCTCTATATGAATGGTTGGCGATTCGGAAAGGCATAAGAGCAGGGACAACTGACTGTCAACATATACCAGGGGGTATTTTATAAGCTGCCTGTTACCGCAATGAGGACATTCCTTTATAAACAGATTCCCCGAAATCACCTCTTGCTTAAGCTCGGGATTCTGTCCAACGTTTATATATGAAAAAATTTGTGCGGTAAGTTCATTACCGCACTTTATACAAGAGAATTTCATTCTATTAATAGAATCTTTCGCGATTATCCTTAACGTCGTATTCCTCCATCATTATAGGAATAATCTGCTGGCCCAGGTACTGTGCCTTTTGAGCTGCAAGAGTCTTTGCATCTTCTTCGGTATAGAAGGAACCTTCCTGACGGCTGTTCACCTTAACGAAGCAGATTCCGCTCACACCCTTGACAGGACCTACAACCTTTCCTTCGGGAGCAGCAAGGGCTGCACCAAGAATTGCAGGATCTTCCTGTCCGCCAAAGTAAGAGAATGTAAGAGCTTCAGCCTTTACGACGTCGGTATTGAGAGCCTTTGCAATTTCCTCGATAGAGGTCATACCCTTTGTCTTTTCGGTAATCTTCTCGAGTTCCCTGTCGGCTGTCTTGTCGGAAAGAAGCTTCTCCTTGATAATGGGAGCAACCTCGTTGAGGCTGGTATATCCTTCCTTGCGAATTTCCTTGAGGGTTATTACAAAGAAATAGTTCTGGTTGATGGTCTTCACTGTAGAAACTTCTCCCTTCTTTGCATCGAAAGCCCAGCGGGTAAGTTCCTTAGCATTCTCAACTGCGCCATAGGTAGATGTTCCCTCGGTAATACGGTTGAGTGTGTGAACGTATGTCTTGAGAGAGTCTGCGGCCTTGTGGAAACCTTCGATATCCTTTCCTGCAAGAACTGCAAAATTGTTTGCCTGTGAATAGTAGCTGTTGAGGGTTTCCTTGCCTGCAACTGCAGTCTTTTCAAGAATTGCAACCTTCTTCTTCAGAACGGGAGCTGTCTTCTTAGTAACGACTACGATATGCTTGCCGTAAATGGTGTTGATGATTTCGGGTTTTCCTACAGTGGCATCAATCACACCCTCGAATCCGGGAATCATATAAACCTGGGTAAGCCATCCAATGTTTCCGAGCTGGCCCTGGTCGGCAGAATTCTGGTCGGCAGAGTATTCTGCTGCGAGTGCCGAGAAATCTCCACCCTTCTGGATAACGTTCAGGAGGCTGTCGGCAAGGGCTTCGTCGGCAGAGCTCAGAAGGATGTGCTTTACATAAGCCGAGTCTGACTTCATTGCAGATTCCATAACTCTTACAGCCCTGAGGGTTGCACCGTTCTTTTCTATTTCGGAAACACCCGAAGTGTTGGCTGCAACGAATTCCTCGGTAGCGGCAGATACGCTTGAAAGTTCGCCCTTCTTATACCAGAGATCGGAATAGGTCTGGTCTGAGTTCTTGAGAAGGAATGCCTTTATGTTCTGAGCCTCACCGAATTCCTCGTATGCCTTCTGGAAAGCTATCTCATTTTCGTTCAAGTCCTTGCTTGAAGGAACAACCTCAAACATAACATACTCTACGTCGCGGTTTGCAGGCTGCTTGAACATCTTCTTGTTCTCTTTGTAGAATGCTTTGATTTCGGCATCTGAAACGGTAACGGTGCTGTCCTGTACGAAAGGATAAGCAGTGTGAACATACTCTACGTTGGCTGTGGTATTGTTGCTTGCTATGGCATTCTTTGCCATAATTGCATTGTCAACATAGCTGTTTGCGCACAAAGAAGCATACTTCTGGTAGAACTGCTGGGTATAGATACTGTTCTGAAGATAGTCCCAATACAGTTTCATTCTACCGGTGTCGTCAGAACCGATGCTCCTTTCAAACTCTACAACCTTTGCAGGGTCAAATACACCTGCTTCGTTTACAAAAACAGGATTTCTTGAAACGATGGGAGAAGGAGTGTCACCTACGAGAAGGTTCTTGAGTTCCTGGTCACCAACTGTTATACCGGCAGCCTTGGCACTCTTGATAAACATATATTTATCGAGGAGATTCTGCCAAGCGGCATTGCGAATCTGCTTCTGAGACTCTTCATTCTGAACAGAAGAACCCGAGAGCATTTCGTTGATGGTAGTGTACCTGTCAACTTCTTCCTGAAAATCTGTAAACGAAATGTTTTTTCCTGAAATCTGACCTACGTCATACTTTGAAGACATTGAATTCATCGCTGTCTCAAGAGTGCTGGGGTCAATAATGAATGACAAAAGTGCGAGGCCGATAATGATTGAAATTGCTAGACCTGCTTTGTCGCGAAATCTTTGAAGAACCGCCATTTTATATAAATTTTTATTAAATAATCATTTGGGTTGCGAAGATAGTAAAATTTTTCGTCACTTTCCGATAAAAGGACCTATAAAATTGACCGAGTCCACAATTACGTTCACCGTATCTTTCTCTGTCAATGTATATCCGTCGAAAGGATTATGCAGAATGGCGTTTTCGGCACGGTCGTCGGAACGCATCCCGTAACCCTGCATCAGGCCTGAGGGAGATGTCATCTTTACGTAACAGTCGGTCCATATTTCCTTCTTTCCCTGGTCCCAGTACAGCGTATCGGTTTCCATCATCTCGTGTTTTATGACATTCCTTATCTTCACGTTTCCGAATGCCTGCCACACCTCGGGACGGTTTCCGTACTTGCTTGTTATGTGCTTCGCCTTATTTGAAAAAATAATGGTCTGCAAACGTCCGTCATCAAGATAAGAATATATCTCGAGACCTTTTGGGAACAGGTCGTATGTGGTGGAATCGGTTTCGTAGCCTTCCATAAGGTCGGCTTCTATCCTCATCGAAATTTTACCGCCATCGGTCTCTACGGCAAACATTTTTTCTACGCTGCTGAGCGCCACATCGTCCAGATTTATCTCCTCGGCGCGGCCGAGTTTCCCTTTACACGAAATAACGACGAAAGCAACTGCCGAAGCAGTTGCCATCAATTTCACAATATTTGAAAACCCTTTCAAATTACTTGTTTACGCGTACGGTTGTAGTTGCAGTCATACCGTTGCAGGTAGCTGTATAGCTCTTACCGGCTGTAAGGTCATACATAAATGCATCGGCAGCTGTGGGGAAATATGCGCTGTAACGGCCTATGAGCTTGTTTGCCTCTTCGGCAAGTGACTCGTCGGCATTCTTCGCCTTCTGCAGATAATCCACTGCAACCCAATAGTGTGCACGGCTGGACATTTCGTCTCCTCCGCATCTTGCTCCTGCCCAAGCCATTGCAATTACCATATAGGCGCTGCCGGCATTGGCGTCATTGTAAGATGCAACCTTTGTGGCAAACTGCTGAGCTTTTCCAAGCATATTGTTGGCTATGCAGTATTTTGCCATTTCGAGCGAATAGTCTGAACGCTTTGCATCGGTAAGGTCTTCGTATGTAAGAGCCTCGTCGAGATACTTGATAGCTTCATCTACGTTAGACCTTGCGGCATTCATTCTGTAAAGTGCGTAAGCCGAAGCGCTTGAAGGCTCCATCCTGTACATAGCAACCACTGCCCTGAGGTAAAGGTCATTTCCGGTGCAATCTTCGGCAGAGTTGAGCATACTTACGATGGTTTTGATGAGTGAGAGGTTCTCGGGGTCGGCGTCGAGCCTTTCTCCGAAGAGTCTCTGAAGTTCATCGCAGTTTGCAACCTTGCTGGTAAGGAACAGTCCCTGGGTATTGCTCTTGCACTGGGAAATAAGGTCTTTCTCCTTATCGTCTGCAGGAACGATTCCTTCGAAGAGGTCGGAATATTTCTGATAAAGGTTCATAACGTCTATAGGGTCTGCCTTTCCTGCATCGAACAGTTGAACTACCGCACGGAAATCATTCTCAAGAATAGTAGGAGCTACTTCAACTCCAATCTTGTCTATGATTCCAGAAAGAATCTCGTGAGTCTTCTCCGGATTGTTCTTATAATATTTGGTTGCATATACGCCTTTGTTGTTGAGAGACTTAACGGCATTCTTCGGATAATACTGAGCCCTCTGCTCCAGAAGATTCATAAGAGAATCTACCACGGCCTCTCTCTGAGCTACGGTAGAAGCCTTTACAGCCGCAAAGTCCAAAAGGGTTGCGCCGTGAACGAAGAGATTCTCGGTAGCCGTAGGAGGGCAATATTTATATGCCTGTCTCCAGTTGGGAAGAGCGTCGTTGAAATTTTTCTGCTTGTAATACTCTCTGTAATAAGAAAGATGCTTTACACATTCGGCACTGTCTGCGCCATAACGTCCCTGAGCCGACATTCCAGCGCTTACGAACAGGAATGTAATTGCAAGTAGTACTGATAATTTTTTCATTTTATTATGTTGGTTATCTAATTATTCGTAATAATGTTTAACAAACCATATATCGTACAGGTTAATTCCAATAGACGCTCCGAAGAATCTCTCCTTCAGCAGGTTAGCCTTAAAACTCCCCCGTTCTCCTATTTCAACTCCCAAAGTTATTCCATTATGCCAGCGGAAAACAGGGAGAGTAGCTCCCAGGGTTATTCCCACCGAGGCTATGGGATTGCCGTTTATGCGGTAATATTCCTGATTGTAATATGCTCCGAAACGGTACGAAATCTTCTTATAATAATATCTTATGTCGTTTCTGTTAGGAGTAATCTCAACTCCAAGACGGAAAGACTGCGCCACGTCCGGTTTATATGCAAAGCCCGAAGAACTTTCAACTGCAAATCCGTCAACTTTGTCGAAATTTGATTTCGACCAGTCGGCACGGGTGTAATCAAACTCGGCCCGAACCTTATCCATATAGTTTATCGCAATACCTACCCCAATTTCGGAGGCAAGGGTCAACCTTGTATCCAAAGTATTGAGATTCAGCGTGTCCGACACTATTGCACCGAGCTGGGAACTGGCCGGATAAATATATCTTTCTGTAACTCCGTTGAGTTTTGCCTTCAATTGGTATGTGGCACCTATGGAAACCGACACCTTCTTGGCGAAAATTTTCTCGTACTGGATTCCGAATTTGCCCGAACTTGCAGTTATCTTGCTTTCAAATTCGTCTGAAAGTCCGTTGTATTTTGAAAGGCTGAAGGTCTGAAGGTACGACTTGGAAGTATGTCCGAAATAAAACTCATACTGCGCTCCAACCGAAAGACCTTTCACAATATCGACAGCCAGACCTCCGTACAGCTGATAAAGACTTCCCTGCCCGTACTGGGAATAAGCAATGTCTCCAACAATGCCTATAAAGGATTTGTTTTTTTCATAGGAAACCGATTTATAACCAACGTTACTGTAAGGCTTGATTCCGGCAATGAATGAGAGAGACCTGTATATTGGCAGGGATATGGCGAGACTGTTTATATTGAAAACGTCGCTTATTTCGTGTAAGTTGTTGTACGATATAAGCTTATGCTTGTAAGACAGAGAAAAATCGGCCATCACGGACAATGAATCCCTAACTGTCGCGGCCGCCGGATTTATTGTATTTATGAATCTGGTGTTCCGGCTTGCAATTCCAACCCCTCCCATTGTTCCGTTATAGGCCGTACCGGGAGTTGAAAGGTCTCCTACTCCGAATGACGAGTACGGTGTATATGCACTGTACGTACCCGAGCTCTGCTGGGCATATGCAATGGCTCCGGAAACAAGAACTGCACCGGCTGTCAATAAACTATATAAGATTCTTCTTGACATATTCGTCGGTAATGATTGCCAGGCCTATCAATCCCATATTGCTTACGGCAAAAACAGAATTCTTCAACCTTTGTGCAAAATAAATGGCATCTCCTCCGGTAAACACTACAATATTCTGTGGGTACCGGCGTATATATCCGTCAATCTCAAACATTATGCCCGAAATTACTCCGGCTTCTATTGAAGACTGCAGTGAAGTCCCGGCTTTGATAACATCGGAGGGAGTGTTCACCAGCGGAAGATTCTTTGCATACCTGTTCAGACTTTTGAATCTGGTAAGGCATCCCAAAGAAACGTTACCTCCTTTATACTGCCCGTCAGAATCAAGAAAATCTATTGTAAGGGTTGTTCCAAAATCGAATACCGTACAGGCTTTTCCCTTAAACAGATACCTTGCGCCAATAATGGCTGCAGCCCTGTCGTAGCTAAGGTAGTCGGGCAACTCGTAACGTCTGAGAATATTTTTATGCTCCTGATCCAGAATTATAAGATGACTGCAGTTCTGTTTCAAGAACAATTCCTCGTCTTCATTCAAAGGTTTCTGTGAAGAAACTACCATTACGAAAGGTTTTTCCTTTTCAAGGACAGACTCAAGGAATTCCCTTGCCTTCTCTCCCTGATAACGCAAAGTCTTACCCAAAGTAGCACCTTGAGTCCAGGCAACCTTTATGGCCGTATTCCCTATTTCTATTACCAGATTAGCCATTGAATATCACGATAACTTGCAAAAATACAAATTTTAAATCAGTTTCTCAAGACATTCAAGCGCTTTACTTAAACTGTCAATTCCGCGAGATACCGTCTTAAGTTTTGAATCGGTCTGCTTAAGGACAAAAACAGTTTGGTTTTCAGTTATCTTCTGCAACACTTTTCCAAATGTGTCACTTTTGTAATAAGTGTTCATCTGGCTGCTTACAAAGAAGCATATAAGCATTCCGTTCTTTATTATGATTTTCTCAAAACCGAGTTTCATTCCGGTATTCCTTATCTTGAGTACAAAGAAAAGGTTTTCGAGTTCTTCGGGAATATGTCCGAATCTGTCCTTGAGTTTTTCTTTGAAAGAATCTATTTCCTTATCGCTCTTCATTGCATCCATCTGCTTGTAGATTCTTATCTTCTCGGCATTTATGTCAATGTAGCTGTCGGGAATAAGGCACAGTTTATCTGTTTCAACAGTACAGTCGCATACAAAGACACTCTTTGACTTGGCCGTTTGAATTCCGGTTTCGAATCCGAGTTCCTCTATGGCCTCGGCCAGAATTTTCTGGTAAGTATCATAGCCCATATCCATTATATAACCGCTCTGCTCGGCGCCAAGCAGGTTTCCGGCTCCACGAATATCCAAATCCTGCATTGCAATGTTGAATCCGCTTCCAAGGTCTGAAAATTCCTCGATTGCCTTCAACCTCTTGCGGGCGTCTTCGGTAATTGAAACCAGAGGAGGAACCACAAGGTAACAGAAAGCTTTCCGGTTCGACCGTCCTACCCTTCCGCGAAGCTGGTGCAAATCGCTCAAACCTATGTTCTGAGCCTGATTTATAATGATGGTATTGGCATTGGGAATATCCAACCCGTTCTCTATAATGGTAGTACAAAGCAGAAGATCGTAGTCTCCACGAATAAAACCCAGCATCCTGTCCTCGAGTTCGGCCGGTTTCATCTGCCCGTGGGTGACACAAATTTTCATATCGGGCATAAGCCGATGCAGAATTTCCTCGATTGACTGAAGTTCCTCCACTTTATTATGAAGGAAAAATACCTGCCCTCCCCTTCGGAACTCATAATCGAGAATACTCTTTATCTCTTTTTCATCGAAAAGAATTATTTCCGTCTGAACCGGAATCCTGTTGGGCGGAGGGGTGTTTATTATACTCAAATCCCTGGCTCCCAGCAATGAAAACTGAAGGGTTCTTGGAATAGGGGTGGCGGTAAGGGTAAGGGTATCTATATTGTGTCTCAACTGCCTGAGCTTTTCTTTCGCCGCTACCCCGAACTTCTGCTCCTCATCTATTATAAGCAAACCTAAATCCTTGAATTTAAAGTCATTACTAAGAATTTTATGAGTTCCTATAAGTATATCTATCTTTCCGCTTTCCAAACGTTCCTTAATGTCGGAAATCTGCCCCGCCGTGCGCAGGCGGCTCACATATTCTACCGTACAGGGTAAATCTTTTAAACGTTGTGAGAATGTTTCGAAATGCTGCAGTGCAAGAATTGTGGTAGGAACCAGAACGGCAACCTGCTTACTGTCTGTAGCGGCCTTGAACGCAGCCCTTATAGCTATTTCCGTTTTTCCGAATCCTACGTCTCCGCAAACCAGACGGTCCATAGGACAACTGTCTTCCATATCGGCCTTGACCGCACGCGTGGTTTCCTCCTGATCAGGGGTATCCTCATACATAAAAGAAGATTCCAGTTCATCCTGAAGGTAAGAGTCGGCCGAAAAAGCAAACCCATTAGAAGAACGGCGCTTGGCATACAGCTGAATCAGCTCCTTCGCAATGTCCTTAACCTTTGATTTTGCCTTTGTCTTAAGAGTATCCCAGGCTTTAGATCCCAGCTTATTGATTTTTGGGGCTTCCCCGTCCTTCGAGCGGAATTTTGAAATTTTATGCAGGGAATGAACCGAAACAAATACCACGTCACCGTCCCTGTACATAAGTTTCACAACCTCGTGCATACGACCCTTATCGTCTTTCAACCGCACCAGACCACCGAAAACTCCTATTCCGTGATCTATATGCACTATATAGTCTCCTATATTGAAAGAGTTAAGGTCGTTGAGGGTAAGCTGCTCGCTCTTTTCTACACTGCGCCTGATGCTTACTCTATGAAAACGGTCGAATATCTCGTGGTCGGTATAACAGCATATCTTGTTTTCATTGTCTATGAAGCCCCTGTGAATATTCTTTCCGTTTATAAACTCCGGCAAAGGACAGTGCTCTTCGTTAAGAATTGCCTTTACCCTGTCGCTCTGGCTTATTTTTTCTGAATATATGTAAACCTTGTATGAATGTTCTATTTTAGAACGTATGTCATTGGTTAACAGCTCAAAGTTTTTATTGAATACCGGCTGTGGCGAGATATTGAATTTCACCGTATCTGATTCCTCCAGCAGAAGAGGCTTGTCAAAATACACCGACTTGAATTCTGCCAGCACAGGAAAAAATTCCTTTTCCCTGTACATATCGGAAGAATCGAACCATACCGTAGTGTCCTTGGGAAGAAGTGAAACTATACTCTCGGTTCCTTCCTCCGAAACAACTCCCGAAACAATCTCCACCTGTTCCACCGACGAAACCGAAAGCTGGGTATTACAATTGAAAACGTTTATTTTTTCTATTTCATTACCCCAAAAAGAAATTCTGTAAGGATTATTGTCAAGAAAAGAAAAAATATCCACTATCGAACCTCTTATTGAATATTGTCCGGGGGCAGATACAAAATCAACCTTATCGAATTCTAATTCATATAGTCTTTTGATAATTTCATCGTGCGAAATTTCATCCCCAACCTTTACCGTGAAGCAATTTTTCTTTATCGTTTTCGATGAAGGAACCTGTTCTTCCAGAGCTTCGGGGTATGTCACAAGAGTTAAAAATTCTCCTTTTTTATAATCGGATATCTTTTTAAGCGCAGATGTTCTCTGCACACCCAGCGAAGACTTATAATTACTCTTCTCTACTCCCCTGCCCGACGATGGCAGAAAAAATACAGTATCTCCATCTAATATTGAATATAAGTCGGACGCACAATATTGTGCCGATTCTGAATCGGGCAGAACTATAAGATTTAAATTCTTTAATGCAACTTCACTATAAACAAACCAGCGTGCAGACAAATACAGACCGGAACAATAAACTTTATTTTCTCTATCTATTCTGTTTTTTAATTCAGAAGAAGACTTTGAACCAATCAACATTTTTTGTGAAAAATTATGTTTATAACGTGTTGATAATTCTGTTTATATCATTCATTTTCCGTTGATAAGTTTTTTATTAAAAGTTATGAAGAACTTATCATTGGGTTATCAACATCTTATTAAAATTTAATATAAAGTTTAATTAATTGAAAATTAAATATTTATATAAGTTATTAACATTTCAACAACTTAAACAATAATAACAATTAATAAATTTTAAATCTTTATATTTGTAATAATTAAAAACTGTTGAAAATGTCAGATTTTAACCCTCGCAATTTAAGTGAAAGCAAAGATAAGGATTTAGAGGGAATTATTCGTCCGCAGGGGCTCGATGATTTTACGGGACAGAAAGAGATTATTTCCAATCTCGAAATATACATAAAAGCCGCAAAGTTGCGCGGAGAATCCCTTGACCATACCCTGTTTCACGGTCCTCCCGGATTAGGGAAGACAACTCTTGCACATATTATAGCAAATGAAATGGGCGTCAATATGAAGATTACTTCGGGTCCGGTACTCGACAAACCGGGAGACCTTGCCGGGCTTTTAACTTCTCTTGAAGAAGGTGACGTTCTTTTCATAGACGAGATACACCGTCTGTCTCCTGAAGTTGAGGAGTATCTGTATTCTGCTATGGAAGATTATGTCATAGACATTATGATAGACAAGGGACCGGGAGCAAGGTCGGTAAGAATTTCGCTGAATCCTTTTACACTTGTAGGCGCTACAACCAGAAGCGGTTTGCTCACTGCTCCGCTCAGGGAAAGGTTTGGTATAAACTGTCCTTTGGAATATTATGATTATAATGAACTTATAAAAATAGTGGAGCGTAGTGCGTCTATTCTTAAAATTGAAATAGATACCGAGGCGGCAAAGGAGATAGCAATGAGGAGTCGTGGAACCCCCCGTATAGCCAATGCTCTGCTTAAACGTGTGAGGGATTTCGCTCAGGTCAAAGGAAATGGAAGAATAGATCTTGAAATAACGAAATTCGCATTGGATAAGTTGAAGATTGATACGCGTGGACTCGATTCCATAGACAATAAGATACTCAGAACTATAATAACCACTTTCAAGGGTGGCCCTGTTGGAGCCAATACCATAGCTACAGCTATAGGGGAAGACCAGGGAACATTCGAAGAAGTATATGAACCGTTCCTTATAAAGGAGGGATTCATAATAAGAACTCAGAGAGGAAGGATAGCTACCGACCTGGCTTATTCTCACCTTGGATTCGAATCCTATAAAAGACCCGAAAATGAAAACACGCTTTTTTAGTATTCTCGCAGCACTTTTATTATTAAGTGTATTTGATTCTTTCGCCTGTACTTCTGTAATAGTTTCGGCAAAGGTCACCGCAAACAGGTGTCCTATGATGATAAAGAACAGAGATACCGGCGAGCTTAACAATAGGGTTGAATATTTCAATGGTCCAAAATATTCTTTTATAGGACTGGTAAATTCACCCTATAAAGGAAGCGGCGAGGTATGGAGCGGTACGAATAATGTCGGCTTTTGTATAATGAATACCGCTTCCTATAATATAAAGGAAGACGATATTTCTTATTCAGATATGGATAAGGAAGGCGAATTAATGTTTAAGGCATTAGGAGTATGCCGTAATCTGGCAGATTTTGAACATTTTCTTGACACACTTTCAAAACCGTATCTTGTAGAATCCAACTTCGGTGTTATAGATGCCGAGGGCGGGGCAGCATACTACGAGGTAAATAATTATAAATGGATAAAATTTGACGTAAACGAAGAAAAGGACGGATACAGGGTTGTAACCAATTTCAGCGAATCGGGAAGGCCAGAGGATTACAGTGGCTGGGAAAGATACCTCACTGCAAGTGATTATATGTCAAAACTGCCTAAGAACAGTGAAGGGAAATATGATATAGACCACAATACTCTGTTTAACGGACTTTCCAGGTCTTACAGCCATAAATTGCTTGGAATAGACAATCTCAAGGACTGTAAATATGCCGTTGACCAGGATTTTATTCCACGTAGAAGCACATCGGCGTCGGTAGTTTTTGAAGGAGTTCAGCAAGGGGAAGATCCTAAATATACCGTTATGTGGACTATTCTTGGATATCCAGCCTGTTCGGTAGCCATCCCGCTTATGACTTGGGACAGAGATATTATACCTTATTATATGAAGAAGTCT
Organism: Bacteroidales bacterium; assembly: GCA_024401895.1. Classification (GTDB taxonomy): domain Bacteria; phylum Bacteroidota; class Bacteroidia; order Bacteroidales; family UBA932; genus Cryptobacteroides. The sequence goes on along the minus strand of JAKSKE010000013.1, from coordinate 12,032 downwards.
GAACAGTGCGATAACTCTATTCTGTGCGATAAGGCTCTGCAAATAAAGAATACCTACGTGTTTGAATTGAAAATAAGTAACGGTGGTAAATATTTCAATGCACAAAATGTTTATAAACTTATTGAATGCTCGAAAAAGGCAGAGAAAAATATAAACACCGACTTTAATGTTCTCCTTTGCAGACTCAGGGAGGGAAGGATAAAAGAGAAGGATTTTAGCAAGGTTTATGAAAAAGCTGCGGACGGCTATTTCAGAAAGTACCTTTCTGCCTTTGCTTCTTATCTTAAAAATGACTAAAATTGTAAGATTTTTGAACTATATTCCAAAAAATAATGTCAGATAAATTAATCTCCAAAATTCCTGAAGGACCTTTGTCAGAGAAATGGAGCAAGCGTAAAGCCGACATCCATCTCGTAAGCCCTAACAACAAGCGCAAGCTTGAGATAATTGTAGTAGGTACCGGATTGGGCGGTGCTTCTGCAGCCGCTTCTCTCGGAGAACTGGGTTACAACGTAAAGGTCTTCTGTATAAGCGATTCTCCCCGTAGGGCGCATTCAATTGCAGCTCAGGGTGGTATTAACGCAGCTAAGAACTATCAGAACGACAACGATTCTGTTTATCGTTTGTTCTACGACACAATCAAGGGTGGTGACTACCGCGCTCGCGAGGCCAACGTTTACCGTCTTGCCGAAGTAAGTGCAGCCATCATAGACCAGTGCGTTGCTCAGGGTATTCCTTTTGCCCGTGAATATGGCGGATACCTTGCCAACCGTTCATTCGGTGGCGTACAGGTAAGCCGTACTTTCTATGCCCGCGGCCAAACCGGTCAGCAGCTTCTTCTTGGAGCATATGCTTCCCTCAACAAGGAAATAGCAGCCGGTACAGTGAAGTCTTATCCGCGTCACGAGATGCTCGACCTTGTAATAGTGAACGGAGAGGCAAAGGGTATCATTGCCAGAAATCTGGTAACCGGACAAATTGAAAGGTTCGGAGCCCACGCAGTGGTAATTGCAACCGGAGGATACGGAAATACCTATTTCCTTTCAACCAATGCTATGAATTCCAACGGTTCTGCAGCAATGCAGTGCTACCGTAAGGGAGCTTTCTTTGCAAATCCCTGCTTCGCTCAGATTCACCCCACTTGCATTCCCGTACACGGAGACCAGCAATGTAAACTTACTCTTATGAGCGAGAGTTTGCGTAACGACGGACGTATATGGGTTCCCAAGAAAAAAGAAGATGTAGAAAAACTCCGTAAGCATCAGATCAAGGCATCGCAGATTGCCGAAGAGGACCGCGACTACTATCTTGAGCGCAGGTATCCCGCATTCGGAAACCTTGTTCCCCGTGACGTGGCTTCACGTGCGGCAAAGGAAAGGTGTGATGCAGGTTTCGGAGTAAATGAGACAGGACTTGCAGTTTTCCTCGACTTTAAGGATGCCATTGCAAGACTTGGACATCAGAAGGTTGCCGAGCGTTACGGAAACCTCTTTGAAATGTACGAGAAAATCACAGCGTCTTCTCCCTGGAACGAACCAATGATGATTTATCCGGCCATCCACTATACTATGGGAGGCATTTGGGTAGATTATGATCTTCAGACAACAATCCCCGGACTCTTTGCAATAGGAGAGGCTAACTTCTCTGACCACGGTGGAAACCGTCTGGGAGCTTCGGCTCTTATGCAGGGACTTGCCGACGGTTATTTCGTAATTCCTGTAACCATAGGAGATTACCTTTCAAAGAAGTTTGCAGAGCCTAAGACCGACACTGCTACCAAAGAATTCATCGAAGCCGAGAAGGGTGTGCAGGAACGCATAGACCGTCTGTTCTCTATAAAGGGTACAAAAAGTGTGGATTCATTCCATAAGAAACTCGGTCTCATTATGTGGGAATACGTTGGAATGGCCCGCGAAGAGGAAGGACTCAAGAAGGCTATAAAGGAAATAAAGGCCCTCAAAGAAGAATTCTATAAGGATGTACTTGTTCCGGGAACACAGTTCGAGTTTAATCAGGAACTTGAAAAAGCCCTCAGGCTTGAAGATTTCTTCGAAATCGGCGAACTTATGGCTTACGATGCCCTTAATAGAAAGGAATCCTGCGGAGGACACTTCAGAATTGAAAGCCAGACCGAAGAAGGAGAGGCAAAGCGCGACGACGCAAACTTTATGTACGTTGCAGCCTGGGAGTACAAGGGAAAGGATACCGAACCCGAACTTCACAAAGAACCTCTCAAATATGAGTTCATAGAGGTAAAGACCAGAAATTATAAAGACTAAGACAATGGAATTCAACTTAAAGATATGGCGTCAGAAAAACGCCAAGGCAAAAGGACATTTCGAGACCTATCATATTTCTGGTATCGAAGAAGATGCTTCCTTCCTTGAAATGCTCGATATTCTTAACGAGCAGCTCATTACCGAAGGTAAGGATCCTGTAGCAGTTGACAAGGGATGCCAGAGCAGCGGTCCTGTATCTTTCGACCACGATTGCCGTGAAGGTATCTGCGGAGCCTGTTCACTGTATATTGACGGTCGTGCACACGGCCCCGACGACCACGTAACCACTTGTCAGCTGTTTATGCGCCATTTCAAGAATGGAGCTACCATTACGGTAGAGCCCTGGAGAAGTGCAGCATTCCCTGTAATAAAGGACCTTGTAGTGAACCGCGGTGCATTTGACCAGATTCTTCAGGCCGGAGGATTTATTTCGGTGCGCACAGGTGCAGCTCAGGATGCCAACAATATTCTCATTTCACACGACAAGGCCGAGGAAAGTATGGATGCCGCCGCCTGTGTAGGTTGCGGAGCCTGTGTTGCTACCTGTAAGAACGGTTCTGCAATGCTTTTCGTGGCTGCCAGAGTAAGTTCACTCGCACTTCTCCCCCAGGGTAAGGTTGAGGCTAAGAAGAGAGCCAAGGCTATGGTTGCGAAAATGGATGAACTCGGGTTCGGTAACTGTACCAACACCCGCGCCTGCGAAATGGAATGTCCTAAAGGTATTTCAGTTGCTCACATAGCCCGTCTGAACCGTGAGTTCCTTAAGGCTAAATTCAGCGACTAATACAGGAAATTATTGAACGGGTAACGTCCCGCGTGAATCTCCGAGACCATCTTATAGATGTCGTCTCGGAGTTTTTCTATACCTGTGCGGTTTTTAGCCGATATGAATATGCAGGGAGTCTTTTCCCTGGCAATCCAACTGTTTTTAAGTTCCTCCAGTGTGAAGTTTTCTTTCCTCTTGGGTTCAAGTGAAAACTCATCGTAAGGTTCGCAGGTATAGGAATCTATCTTGTTGAAAATAACGTAAACAGGTTTTCCTGCAGCGTCTATGTCCTTTAAAGTCTTCTCTACCGTTTTCATCTGGTCTTCGAAGTCGGCCGCACTTATATCCACTACGTGCAGCAGAATATCAGCTTCCCTCACCTCGTCCAAGGTGCTTTTAAAGGCTTCTATGAGTTCTGTAGGAAGTTTGCGTATAAACCCTACCGTGTCGCTTAAAAGGAACGGTACGTTTCCTATAACGACTTTCCTTACAGTAGTGTCAAGGGTAGCAAAGAGCTTGTTTTCGGCAAAGACATCAGACTTGGCAAGCATATTCATAATAGTGCTTTTGCCAACATTTGTATATCCCACAAGTGAAAGGCGTACCAGAGAGCCGCGGTTGCTGCGTTGGACAGCCATCTGCCTGTCAACTTTTTTAAGTTGATCCTTTAGCCTGGAAATTCTTTCCTTAACAATACGCCGGTCTATTTCTATCTGGGTTTCACCCATACCTCCGCGGGTTCCCATTCCTCCCCTCTGCCGTTCCAGGTGGGTCCACATTCCGGCAAGCCTTGGAAGAATATAATTATAGTGAGCCAGTTCCACCTGCATTTTTGCATAGGAAGTTTTAGCCCTTTGAGCAAAAATCTCGAGAATAAGGCTGGTACGGTCTATTACAGCTGCGCATTTTACAACCTTTTCTATATTACGCTGCTGCATTCCCGTGAGTTCATCGTCGAATATCACATAGTTGATGGCTTTTTCCTCTACATAAGCGGCTATCTCTTCGAGTTTTCCGCTCCTTATATAGGTTCCTTTGTCTGGGCGGTCAACTCTCTGTACAAACTTTCTGTCTCCTTCTACACCTGCCGTCATTGCAAGGAATTCAAGTTCGTCGAGGTATTCCATTACCTTACGCTCGTCGTCATCCTGCTTTATAATACCTACGAAAACAGCCTTTTCTATTAATTCCTGAGTCATATGCGTAAAAAAGAGACCGACTAAAAATCTTTTGGTCGGCCTCTGCTTTTCTATTATTCAATTATCTCAATTGGAAGATAACAGGGAACGTATAGGTTACAGGAACCGCACGGTCACGCTGTTTACCGGGAGTCCACTTGGGAGATGTTCCAACTACGCGGACAGCTTCCTTATCCAAAAGGGGATCCACTCCGCGGAGTACCTTGATTTTACCTATCTGACCATCCTTACCTACTGTGAACTGAAGAATTACACGGCCCTGAACACCATTCTCACGGGCTGTTTCGGGATAGTTGAGATGCTCTCCCACCCACTTGGAGAATGCTACGGTAGGATCCTTACCCATAAACTTAGGTTTTTCCTCTACGATAGCGAAGGGAACGTCGGCCTCTTCAACTTCCTCATCATCTACGTCACCTGCAATATAGTCTTTAAGATCTACGCCAAGATTGGCATCATCCTCGAGGTTGAGAATATTGTCATCGACTTTAATGTTATCGTCAACAATATCAATCTGGTCCGACAAAAGAGGAATGTCCGGAACTTCCGGTGGGGGTGGAGGTGTTTCCTGTGTGATGGGAATCATCTCTTCCTCTTCTATTGCAACAGCTTCAGCCTGCATTGTAGACTCCTTTTTGTCGCGGCTGGTGTATTCGAAAGCGCCGAACACTATAAGGAGAGCGATGAAGAATCCTATTTCTGTGAACAGAAGCCTCCGATTCTCCAGGTTCGCTTTTTCTGATTTCTTAATTTCCATATTGTGGTTTATTTATTAGTCCAATTGAGTCTCAAAGATAGAAAGAATAATTACAAAAACCAATTTTTTGATTTATTAGTTGTAATTTTGCACAAATTTAAAAAGGGTATAAAACAACCCTGGGCAGTAATAAGACAATGATCAGGTACGACAGACAGGATACGTCATTCAATTTCAAAGGACGCCGGCTTAACAGCAGATGGCTTAATAATGTGGCATTTGCAGAAGGGAAGAAAATAGGCCAGATTGCCGTAGTGTTCTGCTCCGACGAATATCTCCTGCAAATCAACCGCCAATTTCTCAAGCACAACTACTATACAGACATAATTACCTTCGATTACTGTGAAGGAGACACGCTTAACGGAGATTTACTCATTAGTATCGACTGCGTGCGGGACAATGCAGAACACTATGGTTGCAGCTTCGACGAGGAACTGCACCGTGTAATAGTTCACGGCCTGCTTCACCTTATAGGATACGACGACCATACCGCCGGCGAGCAGAAACAAATGAGGGAAAAGGAAAACGAATATCTATGCAGCAGAAATACGATGTCATTGTAATTGGAGGCGGCCACGCCGGATGCGAAGCTGCAATGGCGGCGGCAACTATGGGCAGTAAGGTCCTGCTTATATCGATGGACCTCAGAGGGTTTGCCCGAATGTCCTGCAACCCTGCCGTTGGCGGAATAGCTAAAGGACAGATAGTCAGGGAAATAGATGCTTTAGGCGGATGGATGGGAAGGGTGACCGATGCCTGTACCCTGCAATTCCGTATGCTCAATCGCAGCAAAGGTCCTGCAATGTGGAGTCCGAGAGCCCAGTGCGACAAAGTGAGGTTCTCTCAAGTATGGAGGAAGATTCTGGAAAACACCCCCAACCTCGACATATATGCCGACACTGCCACCGGATTCATCTTCTCGGGCAACCGTATAACCGGAGTAAGAACTCTTACCGGCGCAACTTTTTCCGCCGCCGCTGTTGTCCTTAGCGCAGGTACTTTCCTGGGCGGAAAGCTGTTCATAGGAAGAACTTGTTTCGAAGGCGGAAGGATAGGTGAACTTTCGTCCTACGGGCTTACCGAACAACTTAAGAGTATGGGTATTCAGACCGGTAGGATGAAGACCGGCACTCCCCCGCGAATAGATATTTCGTCTGTTGATACAGAGAAACTTACAAAACAGTTTGGAGACGAAGAACCTGAACGTTTCTCATACCTTCCAACACCTTCGTCGGTTCAGGGAGGAAAACCTCAGATGCCTTGCTTTATCCTGCATACCAATGAAAAAGTGCACGATGTGCTGAGGGCTGGATTTGAAGACTCTCCCCTATTTACAGGTATGATTTCCGGGAAAGGACCCAGGTATTGTCCGAGCATAGAGGATAAGTTGCGCGTCTTTCCCGACAAGGATTCTCATCAGCTTTTCCTGGAGCCGGAAGGGCAGGATACTACTGAGTACTATCTGCAAGGGTTCTCCTCTTCCCTACCCCTCAATACTCAGTTGGACGCGCTGCATTCTATTCCGGGACTTGAAAACGCTAAAATTTTTAAACCTGCCTATGCCGTTGAATATGATTACTTTGACCCGTCTCAGCTAAAGCAAAGCCTTGAGTTGGATGGAATAGATGGTCTGTTTATGGCAGGTCAGGTAAACGGCACCACCGGATATGAAGAAGCCGGAGCACAGGGTATTATTGCTGGTATGAATGCTCATTTGAGCGTTAACGGTAAGGAGCCTTTTGTCTTGAACAGAGACGAGGCTTATATAGGTGTTCTTATAGATGACCTTATAACCAAGGGAGTTGATGAGCCTTATAGAATGTTCACATCCCGGGCCGAATACAGAATCCTGTTAAGACAAGACAATGCCGACTTGCGACTCACCCAAAAATCTTTTAATGCAGGTCTTGCCAGCGCTGAAAGATATGAACTTACACAATGTAAATACGACCAGGCGAAGCGCCTCAGGTCCCTGTGTGAGAGTACTAATCTTACAGCGAAAAACACCAATGGATATTTACAGGAGGTGGGTTCTACCACTTTAACCGACTCAAAGAAAATATCGGAGTTGGCCCTTCGGCCAGAAGTCTCACTACAGAAACTTCTCGAAATTGTTCCACGTGGAACATTCGATGACTTTAATGTTTTATTACCCGTTGATTCCAAGATTACCGAATCTGTAGAGATTGACCTGAGGTACAGCGGATATATCGAAAGAGAGAAGCAGCTGGCCGAAAAAATACGAAGACTCGAAGAATTGAAGATACCCGAGAATTTTGATTTCGACAGAATTCAGGGACTTACTATAGAATGCCGTCAGAAATTCAAAAAATATAAGCCCGGGACTATTGCCCAGGCTTCGAGAATATCTGGGGTCTCCCCTGCCGATATTTCTGTTTTATTGGTATATTTCGGCCGTTAAAGTATCTGTAATGCCGATTTTATAAGTTGCTCGACCTTTGCGTCGGGCTTTTCTTTTATTAATTTCTGAAGGGCTTTATTGATTGCCGCCTTATTGAATCCAAGCATTTGAAGTGCCGACGTAGCTTCTTCCATTACAGCATTTCTTTCGTTTGCAAAGAGAATAGATGACGCATCACTCCCCTCCCCTTTTATAAGTTTGTCCTTGAGCTCCAGAATCAGTCTTTGGGCTGTCTTTATACCAAGTCCCTTTATGCTTTTGATTCTAACCACATCTTCGGCTAAAATTGCTTCACGAATTTCGTCGGACGACATAGATGACAGCATCATTCTTGCCGACGCCGCTCCCATTCCGCTGATTCCTGTGATTAGACGGAACAGTTCCCGCTCGTCGCGACTCGAAAAACCGTAGTCTATCGAACTTCCGTCTCTGGTGTTCACCTGGGTCTGAATATAGACCACAGAGTCTTCCTTACCTTCGAATTCCTGATAACTCTGAAGGGAGATCTCGCTTATATAGCCTACTCCCCCACTCTCTATAACAACTTGAGTTGGACTCAGTTGAGTAATTTTACCTTTTATATAGTCAATCATATTCGCAAAAATACGCAGAATTTGTTAATTTTGTGTTTATTATATGGTTAAAATGACTATCGAGGAATTAAGACAGCAATTTCCTTCCCTGTCCGCTTCTGTAAACGGATGCCGGCTTGTCTATTTGGACAATGCGGCTACTGCTATGCGTCCCCGCTCTGTAATCGAGAAATGGAATGACGTTGTTACCAACAAAAATTCCAATATATACAGGGCTGTACACACTACCGCCGCACTTGCAACCAAAGAAGTTGAAGATGCAAGGGAATCTGTGAAAAGCTTCATAGGAGCAGATTCGGTGCGTGAGATTATCTTTACCTCTGGCGCTACAGCATCTTTGAACCTTTTGGCATTCTGTGCCGGAGAGGCCTTTGTAGGTGAAGGAGATGAGATTATAGTTTCTGCAGCAGAACACCACGCAAACATAGTCCCTTGGCAGATGATGTGTAAGCGAAAAGGGGCGAAACTTAAGGTGCTGCCGGTGAACGATAGGGGAGAGGTGATGGTAGAGAGGCTGGAAAGTCTTATTACAGCCAAGACTAAAATAGTTAGCGTAGCTCACATATCAAATGTTCTTGGAATAGTCAATCCCATAAGGGAAATAGCCGATATCTGTCATAGAAACGGAGTGTTGCTCTCGGTTGACGGAGCCCAGGGGATTGTTCACTGTAATGTGGATGTGAAGGCCCTGGACTGCGATTTCTATGCTTTTTCTGGCCATAAGATATATGCCGCCCCGGGTACAGGAGTGCTTTACGGAAAAGAAAAGTTACTCAATGAACTGCCGCCGTATATGGGTGGGGGAGAAATGATAGCGAATGTCAAGTGGGAGGAGACCACCTATGCGGGACTGCCGTATAAGTTTGAGGCGGGAACCCCTAATCTGGCAGGTATTCCTACCTTTATTCCAGCTCTTGAAATGGCCGTTGCAATGCGCTCAAAAGCCATTATTGATAACGAAAGGGGAGTAGTGGACTATATTATGGATGAGTTGGATAAGGACTCCTCTATAACACTTTTTGGAAATCCGAAAGACAGGGAAGCCAAGATACCTCTTTTCTCCATATCGGTGAAAGGGGTGCATCACGAAGATCTGGCTCTAATAATGGATAAGATGGGGGTTGCACTGCGGTCTGGGCAGCTCTGCGCCGAACCAATTATGGACGCGTGTGGAGTTACCGGTATGCTGCGCGCTTCATTTGCCCCTTACAATACGGTTGAAGAGGCGGAATATTTTATTAAATCGCTTCACAGAGCGATAGATATGTTAAGGTGATGTTGAGTTTACAGGAAGCTAAAGCCAGGGTACTGGAGGATTTCTCTATGTTTGACCAATGGCTGGACAAATATGAATATTTGATAGAGCTGGGAAAGAACCTGGAATCGTTCCCAGAGGAGCATAAAACCGAGGATAGGCTTATAAAAGGCTGTCAGTCAAGGGTATGGCTAAATTCTGAAAAGCGTGACGGGCGGCTGTGGTTCTCGGCCGACAGTGATGCAATAATTACAAAAGGCATAATTTCTCTGCTCATTGGAGTCTATTCCGGAAGAACTCCGCAAGAGATAGCCTCAGACGATTTCGCCTTCATAGAGGAGCTTGGTCTTAGAGAAAACCTTTCCCCTACACGGGCCAACGGTCTGGCGTCTATGATAGCAACAATCAAAAAAACAGCCTGCGATGAACAATGATGTGCTGACTCCCGAAGACGTAAGGGAGCTTTCACCCCTTTACGATGCTGTGGTCCTTGCCTTGAAGCAGGTGTATGACCCTGAAATTCCGTTGAACGTTTATGACCTTGGACTCATCTATGAACTTAAGATAGACAAGAGCCGGGACGTTTACATTAAAATGACCTTCACTGCTCCCAACTGTCCTATGGCCGACGAGGTTATGGCCGAAGTGAAACATTCGGTTGAACTTACCCCCGGAATCAACTCCTGCAATATCGAGCTGGTTTTCGAACCCGCCTGGGACCAGAGTCTGTTGAGCGACGAAGCGCGGGTAGCTCTGGGATATGACCCTCTTGAAGACTAGGAACGACGATACCCTTGTCCTTGCTCTCGGGAGCAACCTGGGGGATAGGGGAGAGTATATCAATAGGGCGCTGGATGCCTTGGAAGAGACCTTCGGGCATCCGATTAATATTTCGCAAATAATTGAAAATCAAGCAGTTGGGTTTGATGGGCCGGATTTTCTCAATTGCATAGTGGAATATGGGGGAGTACGTTGCCATCCGCACGAAGTGCTGGAAAAATGCAAGGAAATTGAGAGACGGTTGGGTCGCACAGACGTTCCCGAATACGATTCCTGCGGTTGTAGAATCTACCATTCCCGCTGCATCGACATCGACATTCTTTTTTACGGAAACAGGGTGGTAGATACGCCCGACCTTAAAATTCCGCATCCGGGAGTATATACCCGAAGCTATCTGCAGACCCTCCTGTCGCAGTTGATGATATCCTTTTGACGTCCGTTTTCTGACTTCTCTGGCGATCGTACGTTTGTATCAATGATTTGGACGTACTGCGATGTTTTGGCAACTCAAATCACTTAAATACAATTCCGGATCGATTGACACGCCCTGTCCTGAAACGGGTCAGAATGTAGCCTTCGTAAGAGAAGACAAGGTCAATGCGGTTCTTCACCTGCCCATTGTCGTTATCGATTCCAGACTTGGTTTTCAGATTGGATGAGAACGGCATTGAGGGAAGATTTCGGCAGCCACGAGATCATTATCAAGTTTGTGGGCACGTTACTGTCGGAAAATAATCGCTATCTTTGTGGGCGTATTATGAAGCATTTTTTCATTATCGCGGCCGTTATAGTTGCAAGCCTATGCTCCTGCAACCAAATGAGCCGGCTCGTCATACTTGCAGCGGAAGAAGCGGAGTACAACAAGTGCCGGGAAATTTTCCCGGAAATAGAATGCATAAGGACTGGGGTCGGCGCCGGCAATGTCATCAAGGCCTGCTGCAATCTTCCTAAAGGAACCCGCATCATCAACATCGGCTATGCCGGAAGCAACAACGTTGAAATAGGAACTGTATCCCTGGTGAGCGGCACGTTCAGGTACACCGACGGAAACTATAAGTTCGATGACCACGCCAACCCGCTCCACCTTTCGGACGAAGGGCTTCCGTGTTATACGGGGAATAGCTTTTTTACTGAATCGGACCGGACCGAGCCCACGCTCTATGATATGGAGCTCAACTACATAGCATCCTTCTCACCTCATCTCGAACTGGTTGCAGCTGTGAAAATCGTCAGTGACAACCTGAGTGTGGATGACTACGTGAATAATGCGATGCGCGAATCTGGCATTCTTACAAGCGATGAAGTCTGGGCGAAGGTAAGGCAGGCTGTGGAAACAATATTGTCCCGGAATCAAGATAAAAAGAGATGAAACTCCGAATCCAATTCTTCGCATTTCTGACATTGGTGATTCTGTTCCCCACAACGATGTGGGGTCAGGAACCGATTTCCAACGAACCTCTGCCGAAAGTCCACATAATAGCGACTGGCGGTACAATTGCCGGCACGAGTACCGACATAGGATACGATGCCGGAAAAATCTCCATCGAAACCATCCTGCAGGCGGTGCCAGAATTGACTCGGTACGCAGAACTGGACTATGAGCAGTTCTGCAACATCGGCTCACAGGATATGTGCGACAGCATCTGGCTTTCTCTGGCCAAGCGGGTCAACCTAGTCCTTGAGAGCGGAAAATATGATGCAGTCCTGATAACCCACGGTACAGATACGATGGAAGAAACCGCTTTCTTCCTGAATCTCACCATCCACAATCCCAAGCCGGTCATTCTTGTGGGCTCCATACGCCCTTCCGACGCAGCCGATGCAGATGGTCCGTCAAATCTGCTGAAGGCCGTTCAAACGATTATAAGGCCAGATGCCGTAGGGAAAGAGGTGATGTGCTGTCTTGGTGGCAAGGTCTATGAGGCGGGGGCGGCCTTCAAGAACGACACGCATTCCCTATCTCCCTTGTCCGAAACATCAG
>JAKSKE010000012.1 GCA_024401895.1 Bacteroidales bacterium | reverse complement strand
TGATTTTCAATAAATTACCCTATATTTTTAGCACGAAATTTGACGAAGAACCCGCCAGAGGCCCTTATTGTACGACGGTGACCTTCAAAAGTTGTTCTGTCGTACGCCAGAGGCGCTTTTTGTACGACGGAGACCAATCCGACAATCAAATGAAGTTCGAATCGTACGCCTGCTCGGATGAATCCTACCCGAACGATGCAATCATTTGTTTCCGGAAACCCATCCACACGATATGGCATCCCAAGGCCTTGCAGAAGGGGGTGCCGTGTACGACCCCCTTTTCAAACCGTGCTGGTACACGCAGGGACCGTTTGTACGCGCTACACAAGGGGTCCGCGTGGACGGGATTTCGTTTACGGAATTTGCCGGCCGGTCCGGGGATTCGCCCCGGTATGGACCGGAGCGGAGCGGCAGCGACGCGCTCCTCAGAGCGCACGGCGGTGCGGGCATGTTTGCGAAGCAAATCATGCGGGAGCAAGGAGCCGAGGGGTCCGGGGATTCGCCCCGGTATGGAACGGGTCCATACACCCAAAAAAAAGATGACCCGGACGCCTGAAAGGGCAGAAAGGTCATCTTTAAAATTTTGGGGTGAGATGTGGGGCTCGAACCCACGACACCCAGAACCACAATCTGGTGCTCTACCAACTGAACTAATCTCACCGTGTTGGGAATGCAAAGGTACAAAAAAAACTCAATCCTGCAATACCTTCGTGCAAAAAGCAGAATGCTGGAGATTCCGGGCATTCGCGGTTCGTTAATTTTTAATTATATTTGTAAGAATTTGGCCGTTGGCTTTGCAATTCAGCCCAATGGCTATATAATGAATGATAAGAATGACTGAATTGGTCTGCTTATAAATATGAAAAGTATAAAGTGCCTGATAGTTGGAGGTGGTCCTGCCGGTTATACTGCTGCAATTTATGCAGCGCGGGCAGCTCTGGACCCTGTTCTCATAGAGGGGCCGCAGCCCGGTGGCCAATTGACGACCACAACGGTAATAGAGAACTTCCCCGGTTTCCCGAATGGAGTTGATGCCAATACTCTTATGGCCGATATGCGGGAGCAGGCCGTCCGCCTGGGCACGCAGATTATAAGTGGCACCGTTGTATCCACCGACTTAAGCGCCCGTCCGTTCAAACTCGTTCTGGACCCTTACGCCACATACAATGGCGCTCCCATCCAGCCTGCAACCGCCGCCCAGCCTGCAACTGCCGCCCAGCCTGCAACCGCCGCCCTTCAAGATGCTGCTGCTACCCAGGCTGCCGTTCTTCAAGCAACCGCCGCCCAGCCTGCAACTGCCATCCAGCCTGCAACCGCCGCCCAGCCCGCAACCGCCGCCCTTCAGGATGCTGCTACCCAGGCTGCCGTTCTTCAAGCAACCGCCGCCCAGCCTGCAACTGCCGCCCAGCCTGCAACCGCCGCCCAGCCTGCAACCGCCGGCCCCACGGTCTTTGCCGATTCTCTGATTATTGCAACGGGGGCCAGTGCCAAGTATCTGGGACTTCCGTCCGAAGAAAAATTCAAGGGTGCCGGAGTGAGCGCCTGCGCTACCTGTGACGGCTTTTTCTATCGCCGCAAAGACGTTGCCGTAGTGGGCGGGGGCGATACCGCCTGCGAAGAGGCTCTATACCTCAGTTCTTTGTGCAACAAGGTCTATATGATAGTTCGCCGCGACGTGCTTCGGGCATCCGTAGCTATGCAGAACAAGGTTATGGAGACCCCCAACATTGAGATTCTGTGGAATTGCAACACTTCCGAGGTCCTTGGCGACTCTGCCGGAGTTACGGGCGTGCGTCTGCTGCGCAAGGATGGCGGGATTTTTGATATTAAGGTCGATGGCTTTTTCCTGGCAATAGGGCATCATCCCAACTCCGAGGCCTTTTCTCCCTGGGTAAAGACCGACGAAAACGGATATATCCTTACTCAGGCTCCCGGAACCCAAACCTCTGTGGAAGGCGTGTTTGCGGCGGGCGATGTTCAGGACCCTTGCTACCGGCAGGCCATAAATGCGGCCGCAGCGGGTTGCAGGGCTGCTTTGGATGCAGAAAAATATTTGAAGAGATGAAGAAATATATAATTTTTGCAGCGTGCCTCATTGCACTGGTATCCTGCAAGACAACCTATCAGAAAGTACTTTCTTCGCCCGATGTGGACGAAAAATATGCCCTTGCCTTCGAGCTGTTCAATGCGGGCAAGTACAGTAAGGCGGCCCAGCTTTTCGAATCTATGCTCATTGCTGTGGGTGGCACCTCCAAGGAGGACACCGTGCAGTATTACCGCGCATTGTGCAACTACCGCTTTACCGACTACCTCACGGCCGAAACCAATTTCGAGCAGTATATAGACCATTTCCCGCGCAGTCCTTTCTCGGAAGACGCCCGTTTCTACCGCATAGAGTGCCTGTTCCGCAATACCTACAGGTCTGAACTGGACCAGACGCCCACCTACAAGGCAATTTCGGCAATAGCCGAATATATGACCGAATATCCCGATTCTCCCCATTTCGACACGGCCCGGGATATGCTCAGGCAATTGTCGGAGCGGTTGGACAAAAAGGCCTTCGACGGGGCATACCTATATTATAAGATGGAGGACTACAAGGCTGCCGGAGTGGCCTTGCGGAATATTCTCAAGGAGGATGCCGACAATATCTACCGCGAGCAGATTCTCTACTACACGGCAATGGCCTCATACAAATACGCCGACAACAGCGTGCCCGAGAAGAAGAAGGAGCGCTTTATGATATTCGAGGACGACTATTACAACTTCATAGGGGAGTATGCCGAATCGCAGTACCGGGCCGACCTCGACAAGCTGTACCGGAAAATCAAGGAGTCCAATAGTAAATAATTGAAACTTTTTGCTACCGCTCATTCGTACATTCAATGGAGACCGGAAAATTCCGGTAAAGAAAAATGGATAAGAAGATACCTAACAACACAATCACCCGCGATATAAAGAATATCGCAGAGCCTACGGGCAACATTTACGAGTCTGTCGTAGTCCTCTACAAAAGGGCAAACCAGATAGCCGCAGCCGAGAAGAAGGAACTTACCAAGAAGCTGGAAGACTTCAAGAGCGAGCGCGACACAATGGACGAGGTTTTCGAGAATAACGAGCAGATTCAAATCTCCCGCTATTACGAGCAGAAACCCAAACCCGACCTCGTTGCCATTGCTGAATTCGAGAACGGCGAGCTTTTCTACCGTGTAGCCGACCACGAGGACTCCAGGGAGAAGTAATCTTTTACCTATGCTCGTTGCCCTGCATATCAGGCATTATGTTTTAATAGACTCTCTGGATATTGCTTTTCCCGAGGGTCTATTGATAATTACGGGCCAGACCGGAGCCGGCAAGTCTATCCTGCTGGGCGCCCTGTCGCTTGCTATGGGGGCCAAGGCCGATCCTTCGGCCATTTCTCCGGGGGCCGACAGCTGCGTGGTGGAGGCCGAATTCGAAGCTCCGCTGTCGCTTAAACCCCTGTTCGACGAGAACGATCTGGAATGGGACGCAGGGCATCTCATAATTCGCAGGGTAGTGCATCAATCCCGCTCCCGTTCCTTTGTGAACGATATGCCGGTTACGGCGGCATTCCTTGCCGAGCTGTCCCGGGGGCTTCTGGACATTCATTCCCAGCATCAGAGCCTGCTGCTCAAGGACAAGTCCTGGCAGCTTTCCCTGCTGGACCATTATGCCGGAAACGCCGGTCTTCTGAAGGAATGTTCAGACTGCTGGAGGGAGCTTCAGCAAACCCGTGCCCGGCTGTCGGAGTGCGTTTCAAAACTCGACCGGCTGAATGCCGACAGCCAGTACAATACTGCCCGTTACCAGAAACTTCTGGCCGCTGCCCTGCATCCCGGCGAACTGGAAGAGCTCGAGACCGAGCACCGGGCTCTGGCTCACGCCGAGGAAATCAAGTGTGCGTTGGAAGCCGCGCGGCAGGCCTGCAATCCGGCCGAAGGCCCCGGCGTTACAGGTGCTCTTGCCCAGGCCCGGCGTATGTTGGAAAAAGTGCAGAAATTTGTCCCGGGCCTGGATGAATTGTGCGGGAGAATCGAGAGTGCCCGAATAGAGCTGGACGACATTCTTTCTTCGCTCGATTCTGCCGACGAGAATCTGAACCTTAACGAAGGCCGTCTGCATTTGGTGGAGGACCGTCTTTCGCTGTTGTACGACCTTATGGGCAAGTATTCCTGCGCTTCGCTCGATGACCTTATTGCCTGCCGCGATTCTCTTGGCCAGAGTGTGAACTCCACTGCCGACCTCGAAGAACTTGCAGGGCAGCTGCGGCAGACTGTGCATACCCTCGAGGCGCGTCATAACGGAATCTGCGACAAACTTGCCGCTTCCCGGCTTGCCTGCTCCATCGGCTTTGCCGACGAAGTAACCGCATCCCTTCATTTCCTGGAACTGGAGGGCGCTCGCTTCCAGGTACAGCTGTGCGACTGTGATCCCGGCGAGCGCGGCCGCCAGACCGTGAATTTCCTTTTCTGCGGTGAGGGCCAGCGCATCGAAGAGGTGTCGAAGTGCGCGTCGGGTGGTGAAATATCACGTATTATGCTATGCCTCAAGGCATTGATGGCCCGCTTCACGGCTATGCCCACAATGATCTTCGACGAAATCGATTCCGGGGTGTCGGGCAGCGTTGCCGACAAAATGGGCTCTATGATATGCCGGATGGGGGAGAGTATGCAGGTCCTTGCAATTACCCATCTGCCGCAGGTTGCGGCCAAGGGAAATGCCCACTATTTGGTTAGCAAACAAACGGTTGGAGACCGTTCGGTAAGCACCATAGATGTTCTTGAAGGGGAGGAACGGGTAAAAGAAATCGCCCGGCTGTTGAGCGGGGCGACCATATCTGAGGAGGCGCTTGCGAACGCCAGAGTTCTTCTGGGCTAGTACTCTATTCGGCGTACGGCGGTGTTTACGAATCCCACCGGACGTCTTTCGAATGCGAAATCGCTCTGCAGCCCTGTCATCTTGAATTCTTCCAGACTGCGGAACCAGCGGTATCCGTTCTCGAGTCTTATAGAGATGAAATAGCGGGTAAGGTCGTAGCCCTGGAAGGCGAACGAATTGGGAGCGTTTCTGTAAAGTTTTTTGTAATTGTCTATGAATAGGGCCGTTGCAGGGTCGTTTTCATCTATGTTGTAGGCCGAAACCATTTTAACTCCGGCTGCGCTTCTCTCTTCGTCGCTTATGCTTGCAAAGTTCCTGACTTTTCCGGGGCAGTAGAGATTTGCCGGGCGGGAACTGCGTACGGCTGCGACACTCTCGGTTATTCTGTTTACGAATTCTTCCCTTTCCGATGCAAGTATTATGCGGTTGAGTCCGGTGGGGCTTATTCTTTCGCCAATGAGGGCCGGTATGTCCTCGAAGGACTCGCAGCGCAGAATCTGGTATGAGGCTCCAAGAGTGTCCAGGACTTCGGTTATTGCGGCCTGTATGGGGTTATAGTGGTTTTCTTCACATATGACAAGCAGCGAATCCATTGCGCTCCGTTCTTCGCAGGCCCAGAACACCAAATCCCTAATCTGGGTCTCCTGCGTAGTAGGGGCCTGAATGATTTTCAATGAATCGGCCAAAGGTGCGCAGGCCGGGTCCAGGGGCGAAACTATGAACTTGTTCCAGAAAAGACTTTTGGCAAGCGGACTTATTTCGGCTACCGAAATGGGGCCCATTACAATGTCGTTGAGCATAAGGGCTCCGGCGGGTACTCCCAGAGAGTCGGCGCTGTCGTAAACTTCGAGGCTTACGGCAATGTCGTCGGAACCGAATTCGTGCAACGCGGCAAGAACTCCGCTGTAGAAGTCGAAGGCATTGTTGGAAGGGGTTGTGGCGGCCTTGAACGGAAGTATAAGCGACATTCTTACGGTGTCCTGCTGCGCGGCCGCATTACCGCACAACAAGGCCAGAAGAAAAAATATTGCTAAAGGTTTTTTCATATCACTTGATTTTTTGTGCGAAGTCCAGAAGCAATTTGCAGTAGTTCCCCCAACTGAGTTCTTCCTTCACCCTGTGAATGCCCTCTATGCACTTTTCCTTTATGGAGGGATCTTCAAAGAAAGCCTCGATTGTGCGGGCTACGCACTGAACCGAAACTTCCTGAGCTACAAGTCCTGTGCCTTTTTTCCCTATCTGCTCGTCGAGTCCTCCCACTGCCGTAACAATCATAGGAACGTCGAAGTTGTATGAAACCGCACTTACTCCGCTCTGTGTGGCAGACCGATAGGGGAGTACCGTCACGTCCGAGGCGCAGAAGAAATTCTTTACCTCCGAATTGGAGATGAATCTGTCGTACAGGTGAATGCGTGCCTTTGCAGGACTCTGTTCTATGAGCTTTTCGTATTTTTCAAACGAACCGTAGGGCTCACCCGCAATTATCAGCCGGTAGTTGTCTCCCAACAGGTTGAATGCGTTGAGCAGAATGTCCAGCCCCTTGTATTCCCGTATGAGCCCGAAGAACAGCAGGGTGCGCACTTCCGGTTTGTGAGGCAGGCCTATGGCCTCGAGGGCCTGCAGGCGGGGAATCCTGTCCCCGAAACTGTTGTAAACCGGATGCTCTATGACAGCTTCGCTAAGCCCGGGAGCCAGCTTCCGCAAATCATTTTCCACCTCGCCGCACATCGTTATTGCACCGTGCAGGCTTTTCAGGAAAAATCCCGTAAGAATTTTGTCGCCGGGGCGTTTTTCGTGAGGTATCACGTTGTCCAGGATGGCCACGACCTTGCAGCCGGGTTTCATTCTGCGGGCAACGTAGCCCAGGGGAAGAGCGAACCACGGCATCCAGTAGCGCAGAATCAGAAGGTCGGGGTTCCATTCCCGTATTCTGCGGGCGGTGATTTCCCAGCTCAGCGGGTTCACCGTATCCAGCAGCCTCTTGCTTTCTACGGGCGCGAAGTCATCTTCGGCCGTTACGTACTGCGTTTTGCCGGGGAAGAGGAACTCGGGGTACTGGCGCTTGAAGTTGAATGCCTGCACATCATTGTTTTTTCCCAGTTCACCCAAGAGATGTGAGTTGAACTGGGAAATGCCCCCTCGGTAGGGGTAAAAACAAGATAGTATGGCTATCTTCAATGGAACGAACTTTTTATTTTGAGTTCTTTTCTTTTACGTATGCCTTGTTGAGACCTTCTACAACTTCGTTGGTAATGTCCAGAGTGGTGTCGGCACAGGCGATGGGAAGTGACAGATTGTCTCCCTGGGTTGTAAGAATCATAGCATAGCCTTTCTCGGCGTTGTATTCCTTGAGGAAGCTTCCAATGGCGTCCAGAATCTGATTCTGTGTAACGGCGAACTCTTCCTGGATTTCCTGCTGCTTGCGGGCTGCGTAGTTCTGAAGGTTGAGCTGGTCGTCCTGGAGCTTCTTGTATTGAACCTCGGCCGTTGACTGTGTCATAAGGCCCTTGTTGATTTTGTTCTCGAAGTCTTTCTGGTCGCGCTCGAGCTTTCCTCCGCGGCGGTTGATGTCTTCCTCGATTCCCTGAGCCTTTGCGTTTACTACAGAGGTAAGGTCATTGGCCATATCATATTCTCTGAGAATACGGTCCAGGTTAATGTAAACTATGCTGCCCGAAGCCGCGCTTACTTTTTCTGTTGTTTCCTTCTGTGCGTCCTTGCTTTCGAACAGGCTGCAGGATGAAATGAAAAGAGCGCCTGTAATGGCAGCTGCGAAAAGTGTGAATGTCTTTTTCATATTGTTTTTAATGTTGAAATAATCGTATAGCCTACAAATTTAAACATTTTTTCCAAGATTCCGTATTTCACAGCGGATTCTTGATTTGTGCCAGATAAAGGCCGATTGTCTTTTCCAGCCCGAAATACAGCGCATCGCTTATGAGGGCGTGCCCAATGCTCACTTCGTCTATCCAGGGAATTGTCTTCAGAAGGAAGGCAAGGTTCTCCAGCGAAAGGTCGTGCCCGGCGTTGAGTCCCAGCCCGCACTCCCGTGCGGCGAGAGCGGTCTGCCTGTACGCCTCCACCGCTTTGGCGGGGTCGGAAGGGTACTGCTGCGCATAGGCGGCGGTATAGAGCTCGACTCTGTCGGCTCCGGCCTCGGCCGCGGCGCGGGCCATACCCGGAATGGGGTCTATGAAGATTGATGTGCGTATGCCCGCTTTCCTGAAGATGCCGCATATTCCGGAAAGGAATTCTTTGTTGGCGGGAACGTCCCATCCGGCATTCGAGGTTATTGCGTCTTCGGCGTCGGGAACCAGGGTAACCTGGTCGGGCCTGACTTCGAGCACAAGGTCAATGAAAGATTCTATGGGATTCCCTTCAATGTTGAATTCGGTGGAGAGGGTCGGCCCAATGCTTCTTACGTCGCTGTACCGGATGTGCCTTCCGTCCGGCCTGGGGTGAACCGTGATTCCCTGGGCACCGAATGCTTCGCAATCCAGGGCCGCTCTGGCTACGTCGGGGGTGTTGCCGCCTCGGGCGTTGCGAATGGTTGCAATTTTGTTTATGTTGACGCTTAATCTTGTCATAACGTGCAAAAGTAAGCAATTCTGCGTAATATTATTTAGATTGTAAATAATATGTTAAATTTGAGGTTGGAAAAATATGAAAACAGGATACTTTATAAATTCGTCCCTTCCCGGCAGCGAACGTGGAGCCGCCGCGGTGCTCGAACAGTTGGGCCGCCACAACGTTGAACTGTACGACGTTGCCCTTGGTTTGCAGCCCG
Source organism: Bacteroidales bacterium (assembly GCA_024401895.1). Lineage (GTDB taxonomy): Bacteria > Bacteroidota > Bacteroidia > Bacteroidales > UBA932 > Cryptobacteroides. The sequence continues at coordinate 31,121 of JAKSKE010000012.1, read as the reverse complement.
GTACAGATATGCTCCTGAGCTTCGGCGGAGACGGCACTTTTCTCTCTGCGGCCCGCACCTGCGTGCAGCAGGGAGTGCCTATTCTGGGAATCAACTGCGGGCGTATGGGCTTTCTGGCCGATTCCCGGCCCGAATGTGTAGTGGAATCGATTCTGTCGGGCGCTTACACCGTAGAGGAATGCGACATACTCGAAGTGCGCTGCGAATCGTTGCCGTCGGCCTTCTGGCCCTATGCCATAAACGAGGTGGCTTTCAACCGCAACGGTGCCAAAATGATTGGAATCGACGTGCGGCTCGACGGTTTCGCTCTGCCCACATACTGGGCCGACGGGCTTTTGGTGAGTACCAGCGCCGGGTCCACTGCCTATTCGTTGAGTGCGGGCGGTCCTATTTGCGCGCCTTCGCTGCGCGCTTTCCTCATTGTTCCTGTAGCTCCTCACAATTTGAACGTGAGGCCGCTGGTGGTGTCGTCGGGTTCGGTCATAGAGCTGGAGCCGCACGATTCTTCCTGTGAAGTACTCTTTAGCATTGACAATCAGTCGGTTGTGCTAAAGAAAGGAGCTGGGGTGAAGCTTTGTGTGGCGCCTTTCAGGATGCGGCGGGTACGGCTTGCCGACCGGGCGTTCTTCGGTGCTCTGCAGGAAAAACTCTTCTGGGGACAGGATATCAGAAACAAATAGAACTTGTATATGGAAACATTTCAGAATCTCCCTGCGCACGTATCTATAATAATGGATGGTAACGGCCGGTGGGCCCAGCGGCATTCGCTGCCCCGGTTCAAGGGCCATTACGAGGGCGTGGAAAGCGTCCGGGCCATAGTGGAGTGCAGCTGCACCATGGGTATCAGGTATTTGTCACTGTTCGCATTCTCCGAAGAGAATTGGAACCGCCCTCAGGATGAGGTTTCGCGCCTTATGGAACTCTTTGCCCAATGTATGAAGGGCGAGCTGGACAATTTCCTTAAGAACGGGGTTCGGTTTGTGGTGCTGGGCAACCGGGAGAAGTTCTCGGCCAGTCTCAACTCCACCATAGACGAAATGATGGACAAGACTGCCGCGGGCAATAAGCTCACGCTTGTGGTGTTTCTCAGCTACAGCGGCAAATGGGACATTCTGCAGGCGGCAAGAAAGCTCGCCGTGGAGCATCCGGACGGGAACTTTGGACCCGACGATTTTGCATCGGCCCTTGTGACCGACGGAATCCCCGATCCCGACCTTCTCATTCGCACGTCGGGCGAAATGCGAATAAGCAATTATATGCTCTGGCAACTTTCCTACACCGAGATAGTGGTTGTAGATACACTTTGGCCTGATTTTAGAAAGTCCAATTTCCTCGACGCGCTCGCAGAATACGAAAAGCGCGACAGACGTTTCGGAAAAGTCAAATAATTCCGTATATTTGCATTCTTACTCGTAAGATAGATGAAGTTCGAAAAATTGTTTATTCTCGCGGTCTTTGCGCTGGTTTCAACGGGAACTTTTGCGCAGGCTCCCGAGATTGACTATAACAAACCGCAAAAATACGTTGTCGGCGGCGTCAGGGTCGAAGGCAACCGGTTCGTGAATTCGGGTCAGATTATCCAAATCTCGGCGCTCGACAAGGGAATGGAAATAACCGTTCCCGGAGATGACGTTTCTAATATAATCAAAAGGCTTTGGGCTCAGAGATATTTCGAATCGGTAGCCCTGGAGATTGACAGTCTTTCAGCCGCCGGCGACTCTGCATATTTCGTGATAAAGATTGCCGAACGCCCCAGAATGTCGGGTTACAGCTTTACCGGAATCAAAAAATCGGAAGACAAGGAAATTCGGGACAGGCTGGGCCTGCGAAGGGGAAACGAGTTCTCGGACTATGTGTCCAAGACCTGCTGCGACATTATCCGCCGTTTCTACGCCGAAAAGGGATTCCTCAAGTGTGAGGTTACGCCCGAGGTAAAGAAGGATACCATTATCAAGAACGCCATAAGGGTTGTGTTCAACGTCAATAAAGGCGAGAAGGTCCGCATCAAGACCATCAACTTCTACGGCAACGAACACGTGAAGGAGTTCAAGTTGGCCAAGGCTATGAAGAACACCAAGTCCAACAAGATATACAACTTCTTCAAGAGCAAGAAATTCAAGGAGAAAGAGTACATTACCGACCGTAAGGACGTGCTTACTCCGTTCAACGAGGCGGGCTACCGCGACGCCAGGCTCATCAAGGATTCCATATACTACATCACTCCCAAGCATCTGGGAATCGACCTCTATTTCGACGAGGGCGACAAATATTACTTCAGAAACATAGACTGGACCGGCAACTCCGTATTCTCGGCCGACCAGCTCAACGGCATCCTGGATTTGAAGAAGGGCGACGTTTACGACATTGTCTCTATGCAGAAGCGCCTTTTCGGTGGCGGAAAGGAGGGAGAGCAGGACGTCTCGAAGGTTTACCGCGACAACGGATACCTCTTCTTCAACCTTACTCCCGTGGAGGTAACTATAGAAAACGACTCGGTAGATGTGGAACTGCGCGTCTCTGAAGGCAAGCAGGCAACGCTCAACAATATCGTAATCAACGGCAACGACCTCACCAACGAGAGGGTAGTCCGCCGCCAGATTTTCACCCGTCCCGGTTATCTGTTCAGCCAGAGCGATTTCGAGCGCTCCATAAGGGAGATAGCTTCTATGGGGCAGTTTGACGCCGAGGCTATTATGGACCCGCAGAAAGGTTATTCCATAGTCCCCAACGGCGCCAGCAGCACGGTGGACATTATTTATAACGTTACCGAGAAGCCGTCTTCACAGCTCGAACTTTCGGGCGGTTGGGGAGGCAACACCTTCGTAGCCACCGTGGGCGTAAGCTTCAATAACTTCTCTACCCACCGTTTCTTCGAGAAAGGCGCCTGGAGGCCGGTTCCTCTGGGAGATGCTCAGAATCTGTCTTTCCGTTTCCAGACCAACGGAAACTACTATACTGCCCTGTCGGCCAGCTTCACCGAGCCCTGGCTTTTCGGAAAGAAGCCTACTTCGCTCAACGTGTCGGCCTATTTCACCCGTCAGACCGACTCCAATATCTGGATTGGCCGTCTGAGCAACAACCGTTCTATGGAAGTGTTCGGAGCCGCCGCCCAGCTTGGTTTCCGACTCAAGTGGCCGGACAATTACTTCATTATGTATCACTCGCTCAGCTGGCAGAGCTACAATCTGCATAACTGGTACAGCGGATACTTCATTTTCGACGACGGACTTTCCAACAATATCAACTATACTCTCACCCTTGCGAGAAACTCTACCGACCAGCAGATCTATCCCCGTGTGGGAACAGACTTCTCCCTGTCGGTTTCCCTCACTCCTCCGTACTCCCTGTTCCGCAAGTATTCTTTCGATGCTGCCGGCAACAAGGTTCCGGTTGCCAACTGGAGGGATGTCGACTACGACTACTGGACATCGCAGGACCGTTACCGCTGGGTAGAGTATCACAAGTGGAAGCTCAACTGTGCAACTTATGTGAAACTGGCCGGTGACCTGGTGCTTATGGCCCGCGCCCAGTTCGGTTACCTGGGATACTACAACCGTAATCTGGGATATTCTCCTTTCGAGGGATTCCTCGTGGGGGGAGACGGAATGTCGGGTTACAACACCTACGGTTCCGAGGTTATCTCGCTGCGCGGTTATACCAACTATTCGCTTACGCCCGTACAGGTTACGGCCTACAATTCCGGAGGAACGGCTTATGCCGGAAACGTTTATGACAAGTTTACGGTTGAATTGCGTTATCCCGTGGTTATGCAGCCTTCTTCCACCATTTACGCGCTGGCCTTCCTGGAAGGCGGTAACTGCTGGTCAGACATAAAATACTTCAATCCGTTCCAGATGAAGCGTTCGGCCGGTGTGGGTGCCCGCGTGTTCCTGCCTATGCTCGGTTTGCTGGGTGTTGACTGGGGATACGGCTTCGACGACCCCACCAACGGCAAGAGCCAGTTCCATTTCGTTATAGGACAACAATTTTAATCAGATAGTTATATTATGAAAAAGATTCTTTTTATCATCGCAATGGTGCTCGTTACCACTTCGGCATTCGCACAGAAGTTCGGTAGGGTCAGTTCAACCGAATTGATTCAGCTCTGCCCCGAGGCAGACGCAGCCCGCACCACACTTCAGGCTGCAAGCAAGGAGGCTCAGGAAACTTACGCCGATATGACAGCCGAGTATGGCAAGAAGTATGAGGCTTATCAGCAGAATGTTTCAAAATGGGCCGAATCTACCCGTACCAGCAAGGAGAAGGAACTCTATGATTTCCAGCAGCGCATCCAGGAGTATAGCCAGAGCGTTCAGCAGGAACTTCAGCAGAAGGAGCAGACTCTCTTCCAGCCTATTATGGAGAAGGCTACCAAGGTTATCAGCGATATAGCCGCAAAGGCCGGTTTTGTGGCTGTTTTCGAGGAAGGCTCTCTTCCCTTTGTGGACAAGACTCAGTGTGTTGACATTACTCCCGAGGCCCGTAAGGCTATGGGTATCAAGGAAGGCAGGACACTCGAATCATTGGCTTCAGAACTTCAGGCCCAGCAGGCCCAAGAACAGGCAAATTAACTTTTCAATATGCAACATAAAATCATAGACGTACAGGATGTCGTCATAAGATTTGCAGGAGATTCCGGAGATGGTATGCAGCTCACGGGATCTCTTTTTGCAGATATGTCGGCCATTTACGGCAATGGCCTTTCTACTTTCCCCGATTATCCGGCAGAAATTCGCGCCCCTCACGGCACTGTTTCGGGAGTATCGGGCTTCCAGGTTCACATTGGTTCCCGCAAGGTTTCAACTCCCGGGGACTTCTGCGATATGCTCATAGCAATGAATCCCGCCGCACTCAAGGCCAACGCCAAGTGGTGCAAGCGCAATGCTCTTATTCTTGTCGATGACGATGCCTTTGACCAGGTTGGAATGACCAAGGCCGGCTTCAAGACCGCGAATCCTTTCGAGGAACTCGCCGTTGAGGACAGGACCATAATAGTGTCTCCCATCACTACTCTTACCAAGGAGAGTCTCAAGGACAGCGGAATGGACAACAAGTCTATTCTCAAGTGCAAGAATATGTTCACTCTGGGTATTGCCTGCTATATCTACAACCGTCCTCTCGAACCCATCTTCGCTTATCTGGAGAGGAAATTCTCCAAGAAGCATCCCGAGGTAATTGCTCCCAACAGGAAGGTGCTCAGCGACGGTTTCAATTATGCGGCCAATATTCAGGCAATTGCAAATACATATACGGTTGAGCCCATCAAGAACGCTCCCAAGGGTACGTATCGCAACATAAGCGGTAACCAGGCCACTGCCTGGGGTCTGCTTGCTGCTTCCGAGAAATCGGGCTTGCCCCTGTTCTGCGGCTCATACCCTATTACTCCCGCCACCGCCATTCTCGAGGAACTCGCTCTTTATAAGAACCTGGGTGCCAAGACTGTGCAGGCCGAGGATGAAATTGCCGGTATCTGTACGGCAATAGGCGCTTCCTATGCAGGAAGTCTGGCAGTCACCACTACTTCCGGTCCCGGCCTTTCTCTTAAGAGTGAGGCTCTTGGCCTTGCGGTGATGGCCGAGCTCCCGCTTGTTGTGGTTGACGTGCAGCGCGGAGGCCCCTCTACCGGACTCCCTACCAAGACCGAGCAGACCGACCTCTCCCAGGCCCTCTACGGCCGCAACGGCGAGTGTCCCATCCCGGTTGTATGCGCACATTCTCCCGCCCATTGCTTCGATGCGGCTTTCAATGCTTCCAAGATTGCGCTGGAGCATATGACTCCGGTCATCCTGCTTTCCGAGGGCTTCCTCGGCAACGGCAGTGAGCCCTGGTGCGTTCCTTCTATGAAGGATTATCCGGCTATCAAGCCTCCCTATGTTGACGGAAACATTGCCGCAGGGGAGAAGTTCCAGCCTTTTGCAAGGAATGAGAATATGGTTCCTTATTGGGCCGTTCCCGGCCAGAAGGGTTACGAGCACCGCAAGGGCGGCCTCGAGAAGACTCACGCCGGCGTTATTTCCACCGACCCTCAGAATCACGAGATGATGGTGAACGAGCGTGCCGCCAAGGTGGCCGCCATTGCCGCCGACATTCCCGCTCTTGAGGTGGACGGTGCTGCTGCCGGAGAGCTTCTTGTTGTGGGCTGGGGTGGAACCTACGGTCACATTTCCAGCGCCGTTCAGGAACTCAGGGAAGAAGGCACCGACGTTTCATACGCTCACTTCGACTTCATCAACCCTCTTCCGGCAAATACCCGCGAGGTTTTCTCTTCTTTCAAGAAGATTCTGGTATGCGAGCTCAACAGCGGCCAGTTTGCAAATTACCTGCGCGGCATTTATCCCGAATTCGTATTCCATAAGTTTAACAAAATACAGGGCCAGCCTTTCCTCGTAGAGGAACTCAAGCAAGCCGTTAAGAAGGAGTTATAGTCTATGGCAGATCTTACATTCAAGGATTTCAAGAGTGACCAGGAAGTTCGCTGGTGCCCCGGATGCGGCGACCACGCAGTGCTGGCTTCTTTGCAGAGGGCTCTGCCTAAGGTGAGCAGTGCCCTGGGATACGATAAGGAACGCTTTGTTGTAGTGTCGGGAATCGGATGCTCTTCGCGTCTTCCTTATTATATGAATACTTACGGATTCCACAGCATTCACGGACGTGCTACGGCAATCAGTACCGGAATCAAGGTTGCGAATCCCGACCTGTCCATTTGGCAGGCCTGCGGCGACGGTGATGCTCTGGCTATTGGAGGAAATCATTTTATTCACGCCATTAGAAGAAACGTGGATATTAACATAATGCTCTTCAACAATCAGATTTACGGCCTCACCAAGGGACAGTACAGTCCTACCTCAAAGCTCGGCGCCATTACCAAGACGTCGCCCTACGGAACCGTAGAGAATCCTTTCAATCCCGGTTCTCTGGTGCTTGGGGCCAAGGGTACTTTCTTTGCCCGCTCTCTGGACGTTGAACTTGCTCTGAACGAGGAAATACTCACACAGGCTGCCCTTCACCAAGGTTGCTCGGTTGTCGAGTTCCTTACCAACTGTGTCATTTTCAATGACGGAGCCCACAAGGGAATCTCTGACCCTGCCGTGCGCGCCGACAAAACCATTGTCCTGAAGCAGGGCGAGAAGATGATTTTCGGCAAGGACCGCAACAAGGGCCTAGTGTTCGAGAACAATAAGCTCAAGGTTGTTACCATAGGCGAGGACGGCTATACCGTCGACGACGTTCTTACCCACGACGCCACCTCCGACAACTTCGCTCTGCAGATGGCTCTCGCCGATATGAAGGGCCCCGATTTCCCCGTGGCCCTGGGTATTATCCGCAATGTTGAGGATGCTACCTACGACCAGGCTGTCCGCAATCAGGTTAACGACGTTACCGCCAAGGCCAAAATCCACAACGTGGACGAACTCCTTCACAGCGGTTCCACCTGGGAAGTGAAATAATACCTGAGAATCTCTTGCTTCTCAATCCCCGTGCTCACACCCTGCAGAAATGCTTTAGGGTGTGAGCGGTCGTTTTGCCGGGAACGTCAACCGACACCTCGCTTGACCTTGTACAAAACGCGAGTCGCGGGTGTTCAAGGTTGGCGTTCTATGGTCCTGTGCTTAGCTTTTCGTCTATTTTTTGCCCTTTTGTACAGACGCGAGTGAGGGGTGTTCAACAGAGTGCTGCTTTGGCGGGTGAAAGAGCAGTACAGCGGGCAGGAGCTCAGACTGCGCTCGGCTGTCAAAAGTGGCATTCGTCGGCTTTGCTGCGGAACTCGCCTTCGTGCGCAGGCGCACATCGGCTCAGACAGTCCTCGCAATCCGCTTCGCGGACCGCCTCCTCGGTGCCGCTTTTTCCCGGGCGCCTCGCTTGTAAATCGCTCCTGCCCGCTGTGTCGCATCCTTTACCTCCCCCGAAACACCAACCATATATCACAAAAGAAGACCCGCCGCTGTTGGAATAAGCGAACTACAACTATATGAAACCGCGCAAGTTCATTCATATGCACAAATGATTTTCGTACAAACGCGAATGATTTGCGTCTGTACAACATTCATTCGTATGCACGAATGATTATGGAAACATCCAAAGCCATATTCGTTTGGTAAGGCACTCACTTGGTGTACAAATAGCCCCTCTGGCGGTACGAACCGGTATCGAAACCCAGGTTGGTGCACAAAACAGGGCTCTGGCGGTACGAACCGGTATCGAAACCCAGGTTGGTGCACAAAACAGGGCTCTGGCGGTACGAACCGGTATCGAAACCCAAGTTGGTGCACAAAACAGGGCTCTGGCGGTACGAACCGGTATCGAAACCCAAGTTGGTGCACAAAACAGGGTTCTGGCGGTACCAAACGGCATTTGGATGTTCCGTCGTACGCCAGGTGCGCTGTTTGTACGACGATGCATCAAAGACCAGCTCCGTCGTACGCCAGAGGCTCTCTTTGTACGGCGGAGGCTTACGCCTTGAACGGTCAATTGATTTCAGGGAACATAGCAAACAAGAATCCCTTCCATCGAATGACGGAAGGGATACCTGTAAAGTGCTGAGACTTTGCCTTTTACTTGAGGAGGAAGTCGCGGGCGTTTTCTACGTCACTCTTAACTTGGAGGAGCTGGGCTTTGAGCTCGTCAACGCTGGTGGCGTTGATTACGTACAGAGGCTCCAGAATCTTGTTGAGGCTTTCCATTTCGGGGTAGTACTTGACCATCTTTGAAAGACCGTCGTGTACGCATACGAAGTTGAAGGTAATGTCCGATGCAAGTTCGTCGGTGAACATAGGCATAAATTTGTCCACGTCTCTGGTAAGAATGAAGATCTGCTCAATCATTGCGGCGGCTATTCCGTCCCAGAAGAAATTTGCACGGCCCTCGTCATATTCCTGGTCAACGAAGAGTGCATAGGCGTCGCGGTCGCTCTCAATGTCGATGGACGGCAGAGTGTAGAAGTTGATGAGTGCCGGATCGTTGATGTCGGTAAGGAGCTTCATAATTGCTTCATTGTAGTCTGTAACGGGCAGTTCATACATTTCGGCAATGTTCTTGTCGGCGGTAAGCATACCTACGGCGCGATATTTCTGGTAAAGAGTTGCCAGTTCGTTTGTAACTGAAGGGTTGAGCAGGTAGGTGGGCTTTACCATCTTCTCTTTCTCTGAGAGGGCAAGCGTGCCGTCCTTCTGAGCCTTTACGAAAGGAACCGGTTTGATCCTTTTTGCAGATTCGATGAGTGTTGCAACGTCGGCTTCGAGAGCCTTTTCGTCAATTGTTGCCACTGACGTGAGTGCGGGATCTCCACCCTCTTCAGATTCGGTTTTCTGAGTGTTTTTGCAAGAAGGCATAGCCAGGATTGCAAGAGCAATGACGGCGAAGGTAAATTTTTTCATATCTGTTTGATTTTATTTGTTTTCAAGCTATCCACAAATATATAAATTATTTTTCACTTCCGTTGCTCATTTCTGATATATCTTCCGGGAATGTCGGAGAATAAGGCTCCTGCGACCAAAATGCACATTAAGAAAAGCACTCCCAGGTTGAACCATAAAGTCTCCACTTCATATTTTCCGACCCTTTTGACACCGCTGTAGAAGGGCGCCCGGCCGTTTGTAGAGCGGGGAGTGAGGAAGATGTAGCCGCTGCGGGGCACAATGCTTCGGCCAATCACGGCATACAGATGGTCGGCATTGCGTTTAACCACAAGGTCTTCGAGCTTGAAATTGAAGTTGTCCTTTTTCAGCTGGAGGTATTCATCCTTGCCGTGGAGTCGTATGAATTCATTTATTTTTTTGTCCCGTGCAAGCGTGATTCTGTTGCTTCGGTCCGAGAGAACTTCACCGGCATCTTCTATGTAGGCCATAAGAGATTCGTAGTCCCAGTTTCCGCTGTATGGCCGTATGCCTGCCACCTGTGCCAGATGGGGGAGTTCCTTGCGCACAATCTGCAGATGTGAGGGATTTTCCTTTTCGCCATTCTTTATCTCATCCTGGAGCGTTTCCAGCTGCGACTTCAATTCATATATGAAGGTCTTGGCATAGTACATAGCCTCGTAGCGCTCGCGGTCCATTTCAAATACCGGCGCCTCGTAGTCGGTCATTGAGTAACTGGCTACCGCCAGTGCCTCGTACGCCCATCGCGACGGAATTACGTCGCCAATTACAGGCACGTTGCCGGTCTCGCTGTTGGGGTTGAGGTCTTCGAAATCGACTACCAGACCGCAGAGCAGAATCTGGGGGATGAGCAGCAGGGGAATGGTAATGTAGATGGCCACCACCGAATTGAGGCACTGCGACAGCAGAAGGCCTATGAGGGCGGCCAGGAAGGATGACGAGAACAGTACGGCAAGCCATATCCAGAACATTCCGTGAACGCCGGTAATGGCATTGCCAATGACTATGAACAGCACTGCCTGAATCAGGCAGACAACTGCCATATAGATTATTTTAGACCATATATATGCTGCGCCCGACAAACGTAGGAACTTCTCTCGCTTTAGCAGCGCGCGGTCCTTAATTATTTCTTCGGCGCTGCCGCTCATCCCCAGGAATATGGCCACAATGATTGCCATAAAAATGTAGGACGTGAAGTTCTTGTTCTCCATTAGGGTATAGACCCCGCCGTCGGGAGTATAGCGGGTGAGCAGCCCGCAGATGAGGGCGAGCAGCGGTGCTTCGAGCAGAGTCACCAGCATATACTGCAGGTTGGTTATCTTGGCACTTACGTTGCGTCGCAGGAATATCCAGGTCTGCTTCAGCACGCCCGGGCGTTTCTGCCCGTTGTCGGGTATCTTCCCTTCGGCCGGCTCTGCGAATGCGGGCCTGGTCTCAAGGTACATTTCGTGCCATTCCTTCGGGGTTATTTTCCTCTCGGAGGTAACGTGCCCCGCATTGTCCAACTGCTTCTCGTCTATGATGTTGAGTATAACCTCGGGGTTGACGTTGCCACAGACCGGGCAGGACGAGGTCTGGGAGTCGGCGTAATTCATCGCTCCCTTGAAATACGACACAGCCTCTATGGGATTGCCGTCGTAGATGGGGTATCCGCCTTTGTCCAGCAGCCACAGACGATCGAACATCTTATACACGTCGGACGAGGGCTGATGAATGTTTGCCACCACCAGTTTTCCTTTGTAAGTCTGTTCCTTAAGCAGGCTCACCACCGTTTCTGTGTCGGCCGATGAAAGCCCCGACGTGGGTTCGTCGAGGAAAAGGATGGACGGCTCGCGAATGAGTTCCAATGCTATGTTGAGCCGCTTGCGCTGCCCTCCGGAGATGAACTTGTTGATGGGGGAGCCTACCTTCAGGTCCTTGGCGGCGTCCAGTCCGAGGGCTTTGAGCACGTCGATTACCTTATTGTCGAGTTCCCGGTCGTCCAGGTCGCTGAAGCAAAGCTTGGCGGTGTACCAGAGGTTCTGGTACACGGTGAGTTCTTCGATGAGCAGGTCGTCCTGTGGAACAAAGCCTATCAGCGACTTTGCAACGGGGTCCTCTATGCTGTGGCCGTTTATTGTGATGCTTCCGCTCTGAGGCTTGAGATTGCCGTTAAGCAGGGACAGCAGAGTGGTCTTTCCCACTCCGCTTCCGCCCATAATTGCCACCATCTCGCCTCCGTGCAGGCAGAAACTCAGGTTGTGCATACCGTTGTCGCCGCCCTGGCTGAAACGGAAATTGATGTCGTTCCCGCACAGTTCCACAAGTTCTTCCTCGGCTTCGGGCCTGTACATTCCCATAATCGATGAATAGTACAGAGGCTTGAAGCCGTGCTCGCCTTTGAGTACGCTGCTCTGCTCCCAGATTTGGAACATATCGCTCTCGACCCGCACATCGTTCATACGCACTTCGTGCTCTCCCTTGTAGGAGAAGAGCAGCAGCGACTTGTCTTCCAGGAACAGGGTCTTTACCTGCCCGCCTCCGGCAGAAAAGACAAGCACCGAGTCGGAAGGCTGCGAAGATATGAAGTTTACGTATTTGCGGTATTCATCATCTTCAATGGAGAACTTCTGTGCAATATGGGTGAGAATTTCTTCCTGCGGATTGAATGACTTGCTCTGGGAATTGAAGAATTCCATAAGGCGCAACAGCACCAGGCCTTTCTCCTGGGATCCTATCCTGGTTGAAAGGTTCGAGCACAGTTTGTCCAGAATCTCAGCTTTGTCGAAGCCGGGGAAATCGTCATAGAAATCGCGCAGCGAAAGGTACAGTCTTTCGTAAGAACCGGTGTTGCGGATTCCGTAGAATCGGGTGAGATACTTGTCGATGATCTCCAGGGAAGCCCCGGAGTCTATCTTATTCTCTGACCCGAACAGGGCAAAGATATTCAGGATTGCCGATAGTACAATGTCATTCATAAATCTGCGGGGCTATTTCACGATTCCAAGCTTTACAAGCAGGGCGCGGGGCTCGGGGTCGTGGCCGCGGAAGTTGCGGTAGAGCTGAGCCTCGTCGTCGGAACTGCCCTTGGAAAGAATGTTGTCGCGGAACGAAGCCGAAACCTCGGTGTTGAAGATTCCCTCTTCCTCGAAACGTGAGAAAGCGTCGGCGGCGAGCACCTCGGCCCACTTATATGAATAGTAGCCGGCCGCGTATCCGCCGGAGAACAGGTGGGTGATGGTTGTAGAGATGCAGCTTCCGTCGGCTATGGGAAGAACTTTCCAGGGTTCCAGGACAGCGTGCTCGAAGTTTACCGTAGAAGCTTCGGGGATGCTCTTCAGAGTATGCCAGGCCATATCCAGGATGCCGAAATGGAGCTGGCGCACCTGAAGGTAGCCGGCATTGTAGTTCTTTGCCGATACAATCTTTTCGATGAGTTCGTCGGGGATGGTCTCGCCGGTCTTGTAATGCTTGGCGAATGTGTCCAGATACTCGGGCTCGTATGCCCAGTTTTCCATAATCTGAGAAGGGAGCTCTACGAAATCGTGGTTCACGCTGGTGCCGGTCATAGAAGCGTAATTGCCCTTTGCCAGTATTCCGTGGAGCGAGTGCCCGAATTCGTGAAGGAAGGTTGTGAGCTCGTCGTGGGTGAGCAGAGCCGGCTCATTGCCTGTAGGCTTGCTGAAGTTTGTGACAAGGTTTACGAACGGTCTGTGCTCTATGCCGTCCTTTACAAAAGTTTCGCTGAATGAAGTCATCCACGCTCCGCCGCGCTTGCTTGCACGGGGGAAGAAGTCGCAGTAGAACAGAGCCAGATGGCTGCCGTCGCTGTCTTTCACGTCATAGACCTTAACGTCTTCGTGGTATCCGGGGATGTCGGTCCTTTCTTCGAAGCTTATTCCGTAAAGCTTTGTGGCAAGGCCGAATACGGCGTCAATGCAGCTCTCGAGCCGGAAGTACGGTTTAAGCAGCTCGTCACTTATGGAATATTTCTCTACACAGAGTTTTTCAGACCAGAAGCTGAAGTCCCAGGGAGCCAGTTCGCTTTCCTGGAATCCGTTTTCCCGGGCATATTCGAATACCGCCTTTACGTCCTGTTTTGCGGCGGGCAGCGAAGGTGTCATAAGTTCTTCTATGAAAGAGAGTACCTTGGGGGTTCCCTTTGCCATCCGCTCTTCCAGAACATAGTCGGCATAGGTCTCGTATCCAAGGAGGTTGGCCATTTGCAGTCGCAGGTCCACAATTTTCTTGCAGATTTCGGAGTTGGTGTCCACTGCGCGGGTGTTGTATGCCATATAGATTTCCTTGCGGAGATCGCGGTTCTCGCTATAACGCAGGAAGGCGCCGTAGCTGGGGGCGCTGAGGTCGAAGGTCCATCCTTCCTGCCCCTTTTCCTTGGCGGTCTGGGCGGCCATATCCTTTGCGAACTGGGGAAGTCCTGCCAGCTGGCAGCTGTCGGTGATGTTCAGGGTATAGGCGTTAGTGGCTGCAAGAACATTCTTTCCGAATGTGAGGGTGGCCAGCGAGAGTTCCTCTGAAATTTTGCTGAATTTCTCTTTTTCTTCTCCCTGAAGCAGTGCTCCGGAACGTACGAAACTCTTGTAGGTTTTGTCCAGGAGGCGGCTCTGCTCGGTGTTGAGGCCGAGTTCCGACTGCTTGTCATAGACAGCTTTCACTTTTTTGAAAAGGCCTTCGTTCAGGGAAATGTACATAGAATACTCGGTCATCATAGGGGAGATTTCCTCGGCTATGTTCTGAAGCTGGTCATTTGTGTTGGCCTCTATTACGGCATAGAATACGCCGGCAACTTTGTTGAGGGTCTGGCCTGCGAACTCGAGGGCTTCTATGGTGTTTTCGAATGTGGGTTCTTCTTCGTTGGCGACAATGGCGTCAATCTCGGCTTTGCCTTCGGCTATGCCCTGCTCGAAGGCGGGCTTGAAGTGCTCGGGTGCAATTTTGTCGAACTGGGGAGCACTGTATGGCAGGGGTGATTCTACAAGTAGCGGGTTTTCCATTTTACAAGATGAGAGGAGTGCCGTTGCGGCACATAAAAGAATGATAGACTTTTTCATTTGAAATGATTTTTGTGACGCAAAAATAAGTCATTAACTTTACAAATCAATATGATTGACCCAAAAAACCACATTATGAAAAGACCGGTTCTGATTGCAGTGATGATTCCATCCTCCCATACAAAAGTTGTACAGACGCGAATCATTCGCGTCTGTACAACTTTTTGGCGGAAGCCGCGTGCGTGAATTACTTCACAATCAGGTAGTGCCTGCCGAAACGTTCGAATGCGGCTCTTTCGAGGGCTTCGCGGTCGTCCGGGTGGGCGATTGAGGTGAGCAGACGGGCACGCTCCTGATAGCTCTTGCCATACAGGTTGACTGCTCCCCACTCGGTTACAACCCAGTGCACGTGGAATCTTGAGGTAACGACGCCGGCGCCTTCCTTCAGTACAGGTGATATCTTGGATACTCCCTTCTTTGTGCGGGATGACATTGCTATGATAGGCACGCCTTCCTGTGCGAGGGATGACCCGTATATGAAGTCGATCTGACCGCCTACACCGCTGAAGTGCTTTGTTCCAATGGAATCGGCGCAAACCTGTCCGGTAATGTCAATCTCAACTGCAGAGTTGATGGCTGTCATACGGGGGTTCTTGGCAATAACGAAAGGATCGTTGGTGTAGCCTACGTCCATCATAAGTACGTCGGGGTTGTTGTCTATGAAGTCATAAACCTTCTGTGAACCCATAAGGAAGGTAGATACTATCTTGCCCTTGTCGGTAACCTTGTTGGAGCCGTTGATTACGCCCTTCTCCACCAGGTCGAGCACGCCGTCGGCGAACATCTCGGTGTGGATACCCAGGTTCTTGTGGTTTCCGAGCTTTGCCAGAATAGCGTTCGGCAGAGCGCCGATTCCAAGCTGGAGGCAGGCTCCGTCCTTAATGAGAGGCAGACAGTTTTCTCCAATGGCAAGGTCGGTCTCGTCCGGAACAACGACTTTGGCCTCCATAAGAGGCGTGTCGTCCTGAACGAAAATGTCAATCTGGTCGATTGAAATCATTGCCTGGCCGAAAGCGCGGGGAACGTGGGGATTGACTACGGCAATCACCGTTTTTGCGCACTCCACGGCAGCGAGGGTCGCATCTACGCTGGTGCCCAGAGATACCATACCGTTCTCGTCCGGAGGGCATACCTGAATCATAGCCACATCGCAGGGAACTGCTCCGCAGCGGTACAGCTTCTGAGTCTCGGAAAGGAATACGGGAATGTAGTCGGCATAGCCGCTCTGAACGCCCTTGCGCACGTTGGCTCCGATGAAGAAGCCCTGGTGGAAGAAGATTCCATTGTACTTCTCGTCGGCGTAAGGTGCGGGACCTTCGGTATGCAGATGGTGGATGCGTACGTCCTCCAGTTCTCCGGCATCGCCCCGGCGGCACAGTGCCTGAATGAGGCACTGTGGAGCGGAAGCAACGCTGCTGAAATGTATGTGGTCACCCGATTTGACAACCTTTACGGCTTCGTCGGGGCTGACATAATTGATCTGTTTCATTTGCTTTTAGTTTTCTTTTCCCAACATTAGTTTCATCATTGTAGCGGCAGAATAGGCAATGGAAGTACCGGGGCCGAAGATAGCCGCTACTCCGGCCTTGTAAAGGAAGTCGTAGTCCTGGGTGGGGATTACACCGCCGGCAACTACCATAATGTCTTCGCGGCCGAGTTTGCGGAGTTCTTCGATGAGCGCAGGAATGAGGGTCTTGTGACCGGCGGCAAGTGAAGATGCACCTACAATATGTACGTCATTCTCGACAGCTGCACGGGCGGCTTCTTCCGGAGTCTGGAAGAGAGGTCCCATATCTACGTCATATCCGCAGTCGGCGTAACCGGTGGCTACAACCTTTGCACCGCGGTCGTGTCCGTCCTGTCCCATCTTGGCAATGAAGATACGGGGACGACGTCCTTCTTTCTTAGCGAATTCGTCGGTAAGGCGTACAGCTTCCTCGAACTGTGCATCCTTCTTGTATTCTGAACTGTACACTCCTGAAATTGTTCTGATTGTTGCCTGATAACGTCCTACGACTTTCTCGCAGGCGTCGCTGATTTCACCGAGGGTGCAGCGAAGCTTTGCGCACTCGATGGCAGCCTCAAGGAGATTGCCTTTCTTTGTGCGTACGACCTCGGTAAGAGCATCGAGAGCTGCGCGGCAGGCCTGCTCGTCGCGGTTTGCGCGAAGTTCTGCAAGCGACTCTTCCTGCTGCTTCCTTACAGCGTCGTTGTTGATTTCGAGAATGTCGATGGGGTCTTCGTGCTCAAGACCGTATTTGTTGATTCCGACGATTGTCTGTGCACCGGAGTCGATACGTGCCTGAGTGCGTGCGGCGGCCTCTTCGATACGCATCTTGGGAACGCCGGTCTCGATGGCCTTTGCCATACCTCCGAGTTTCTCGACTTCCTCGATGAGGGCCCAGGCCTTCTCTACGAGCTCGTTGGTAAGACTCTCTACATAGTATGAACCGGCCCAAGGGTCGATCTGCTTGCAGACTTTGGTCTCGTTCTGAATGTAAATCTGAGTGTTGCGGGCAATGCGGGCCGAGAAGTCGGTAGGCAGTGCAATGGCTTCGTCAAGAGCGTTTGTATGCAGACTCTGGGTGTGACCGAGTACGGCCGACATAGCCTCGATGGCAGTACGTCCTACATTGTTGAAAGGATCCTGCTCGGTGAGAGACCAGCCTGAAGTCTGGCTGTGGGTACGCAGAGGCATAGACTTGGCGTTCTTTGCGCCGAAGCTCTTCACAATCTTGGCCCAGAGAAGACGTCCTGCACGCAGCTTGGCAATCTCCATAAAGTGGTTCATTCCAATGCCCCAGAAGAATGAAAGCCTGGGGGCGAACGCATCTACGTCAATGCCTGCGTTTACACCGGCCCTGAGGTATTCCATACCGTCGGCAAGGGTGTATGCAAGTTCGATGTCGGCGGTAGCACCGGCCTCCTGGATGTGGTATCCCGAGATGGAGATACTGTTGAACTTGGGCATATTCTTGGATGTGAACTCAAAGATGTCGGCAATGATTCTCATCGAGAACTCGGGCGGGTAAATGTAGGTGTTGCGCACCATAAACTCCTTCAGAATGTCGTTCTGAATGGTTCCGGCCATTTCCTCAAGCTTTGCGCCCTGCTCGAGTCCTGTTACAATGTAGAATGCGAGGATAGGAAGCACGGCTCCGTTCATTGTCATTGAAACGGACATCTTGTTCAGAGGAATTCCCTCGAAGAGCCGTTTCATATTCTCTACCGAGCAGATGCTTACGCCAGCCTTGCCCACATCGCCTATTACCCTCATATTGTCGGGGTCGTAACCGCGGTGGGTGGGAAGGTCAAAGGCTACGGACAGTCCTTTCTGTCCCGATGCCAGGTTGCGCCTGTAGAACGCGTTCGACTCTTCGGCTGTAGAGAATCCGGCATACTGGCGGATGGTCCACGGCTTGAAAGGATACATCATAGAGTAGGGTCCGCGCAGGAAGGGAGGAAGT
This sequence comes from Bacteroidales bacterium, assembly GCA_024401895.1. Lineage (GTDB taxonomy): Bacteria > Bacteroidota > Bacteroidia > Bacteroidales > UBA932 > Cryptobacteroides. The sequence goes on along the minus strand of JAKSKE010000012.1, from coordinate 13,229 downwards.
CCGGCGACGAAGTCAAGATGCTCCATCCCCTCGAGATCTTCCTTAGTATAAACCGCCTTAACACCTATTTGTTCAGGGGTTTTCCAAACTATATCATTCTTTGCCATAATTAGATACCGAGTTTTTGATTAAACAATTTCAAGGTTTCGAGCTGGTTTACCCTCACGTGTATGAAGTTCTCGATGCCAGCGGCCTTGAGCTCTTCTGCGCATTCGGGATTGCCCGCTACCACGAACATAGCCCTTCCTGCAAGACAGTTGTAAGCAGGGATGGCGTACTGAGCGTATTCCTCGTCTGAAGAGCAAATCACGACGATGTCGGCTCCGGCCTTCAGCGCAGCGTCAACACCTTCTTCTACGGTAGCGAAACCAAGGTTGTCCACTACTTTGTATCCTGCCGATGCAAGGAAGTTGCAAGAGAACTGTGCGCGTGCCTGGCGCCATACGAGGCTGCCTATTGTGAGCATAAATGCAACGGGCTGCTTTGCGGCCTTCTCTGTGGTAAGGCGCAGTGCCTCGAACTCAGAAGAAAGTCTGGAAGTGCTGATACCCTTGTAGGGAGCTTCTTCGGCGGCCTTTGCGCATTTGCAGCAGCAGGTCTGGGGAGTCTTGCCGTTGGAAACCTCTGTGAAATTGGGGAACTGGTTGGTTCCCAGAATGAATTCGCGTGATTGTGCGGCCATAGTGTGGCGCTTTGTGTCGGATGCTGCGATAGCGTCCTGCACAAGGCCCTTCTTTGCACATTCAACAATGCCGCCGTCCTCCTGAACCTGAAGGAAAATCTTCCAGGCCTCATTTGCCAGAGAATCGGTAAGCACCTCAATGTAGTATGAACCGCCGGCGGGATCGACAACCTTGTCGAAGTGAGACTCCTCCTTGAGGAGAAGCTGCTGGTTGCGGGCTATGCGCTCCGAGAACTCATTGGGTTTCTCGTATGCGGCATCGAAAGGTGTTACGGTTATGGAATCTACGCCTGCGATTGCAGCCGACATAGTCTCGGTCTGCGAACGAAGCAGGTTCACATAAGAATCGAACAGGGTCATATTGTAGTAAGAGGTCTTGGCGTGGATGCAAGCCTTGCAGGCCTGCTTGTCGGCCGTGAATTCCTCGGCAATCTTAGACCATAACATACGGGCGGCACGGAACTTTGCAATTTCCATAAAATAGTTGGTGCCGATGCCCAGATTGAACTTGATTCTGCGTGCTGCTTCGCTTCCGGTAAGTCCTTCGCCGCAAAGACGCTTAAGGTATTCGGCTCCCCAGGCGAGGGAATATCCGAGCTCCTGTACAATGTATGCTCCGCTGTCGCTGAGAGCAGCACCGTTTACAGAGATTACCTTGAAATTGGGATAAGCCTTGACGGCCTCCACAAGGGCTTTTCCCTCTGAAATGAGGCTTTCGGTATCCATTCCCTTCATAATCATACCCTTAATGGGGTCGAAGTCGATGGATGCGTTGATGCGTGCGGGCTCATAACCCTTCTGGGTGAAGTAAGCCACAAGAATCTGTGCGAGCTCTAAAGAATGCTTGGGGCATACTTTGAAGTTAAGCTCTACGCAGTCGCAGCAGATGCCGTCAAGCAGGGTCTGCACATATTCTGCGCTCAGCTGCTCGGCCGGAATCTTGAAACCAAGCGAGTCGATGCCCTTTCCCAGGACGTCGAGTGCTTTTTTGTTTGCCTCTGCGGCTGTGTCACCGCAAATTTCCTGACGGACAAACCAATTGTTGTCACCCGCCTTGTTGCCCCTTACATAGGGGAATTCACCCGGCTCAGAGCCGATGGTGCTCAATTTCTCCAGATCTTCTTTCATATAAAAAGGCTGTACAGAGAATCCTTCATCGGTCTTCCATACAAGCTTTTTTTGGAAATCGGCGCCTTTGAGATCGACCTGAATCTTGTCGAGCCAATCCTGGCGGCTGGGAGAAGTGAATTCAGAAAAAAGTTTTTTGTCTGACATTTTGGTTATTGTTATTTAAATTCAGAAATATTCTACTTGATTAGTTTGTAATATTCGTCCAGCAGAGAATGCGCTGCGGTGAAAGGGGTCATCTGCCCGTTCCAAACCGATTCCTCGGCCTGTTTGAGGCGAATCTCCATCCTGTGGTAGAAATCGCCCAGAATCGCCGAGTCGATGGTCTCTTTCATCCAGTAATTGTTCTGCCGGCGACGGCGTATGTCGAAATACCCGTTGGCTTTCACGAAGTCTATGTAGGAGAAAATCATTTCGAAAATCTCCTTTATGCCGATGCCGTTCAGTCCCGAGTAGGTAAGGACCTGACGGGTCCATCCGCTTTCGGGAGCGGGGAAGAAGTGGAATGCTCCCCGCAGTTGGATAGCCGAAAGTTTGCAGGCTTCGACGTTGTCGCCGTCACATTTGTTGATGGCGATTCCGTCGGCCATTTCCATAATTCCACGCTTGATGCCCTGGAGCTCGTCTCCGGCTCCGGAAAGCTGTATTACAAGGAAGAAGTCCACCATTGACTGGCAGGCGGTCTCGCTCTGGCCCACACCTACGGTCTCGATGAAAATCTTGTCGAAACCGGCGGCTTCGCAGAGCAGTACCGTTTCCCTTGTCTTGCGCGCCACTCCACCCAGGCTCCCGGCCGAAGGACTGGGGCGGATGAATGCGTCTCTGCGCTGTACGAGGGTCTCCATTCGGGTCTTGTCTCCAAGAATGCTGCCTTTGCCGAATTCCGACGAAGGGTCAATGGCAAGCACGGCCAGTTTGCCTCCGTAATTGTCCAGAAGGTGAGCGCCGAATTTGTCGATGGATGTGCTCTTGCCGGCTCCCGGCACGCCGCTTATGCCTATGCGCACCGACTTTCCGCTGAGCGGAAGACATTTCTCTATGACTTCCTGTGCCTTAGCGTAATGGTCGGGGTTGGTGCTTTCTACAAGCGTAACCGCCTGGGAAAGAATGGTTATGTCGCCTTTTGCTATGCCTTCCACCATTTCTCCTACCGACAGTTCGTGGCGGCGGAAATTGTTTCCGCTGAGGTAAGGGTTGACCGACGGCGGTTGTGCAACGCCTTGGTTTACAGTCAGTCCCTTGTAGGCTTTATCGTTTTCGGGATGTTCCATATTCCTCAGTTTTAAAGTTTGGTGTCGGATAAGCCCGCATCGGCGTTGAGCCTGCGCGAGAGGACGAACAGAAGGTCGGAAAGGCGGTTGAGGTACTGAAGAGCACCGTTGCCCTGCGGGTCGGCCTGCTCTTCCCGAAGCAACGTTACCAAGCGGCGTTCGGTCCTGCGGCATACGGTCCTGCATACCTGGCACTGGCAGGATGCGGGACTCCCGGTAGGGAGAATGAAGCATTTCAGCTGCGGCAGGCTGTCCCCGACGGAGTCGATTTCGGCCTCGAGGGCTTTGATTTCTGCACAGAAGGTCGTTTCCGATTCCGGGCAGGCAATGGCGGCCCCTACCGCGAAAAGCTCCCGCATAATCCTTTCCAACAGAGGCTTGTAATACGAAGCTCTGCGGCAGGCAGGAATATTGCCGTCCGCAGAGCATAGCGCATTCAGAAAAGAAATTTGCGAGGTCAGTTCGTCCACATCGCCGTACGCTTCCACTCGGGCGTTGTCTTTGGACACCCGCGTCCCGTCCGGCAGTGACGTGTTTCCGCTATCTCCTTTCCGGGTATAAAGCGACATTTCTACTTCTTTTCACAAAGTTCGGTGAGAATGCTTTGGGTAGCCTTGGGATGAAGGAATGCGATGTTCATTCCGTCGGCACCGGCTCTGGGAGCCGCATCGATGGTACGAATCGATTTCTCTCCGCACTCGGCAAGTGCATTGGCAACTCCGTCCTCTACGGCGTAAGCCATATGGTGGAATCCGGGTCCTCTTGTTTCAAGGAATTTGGCCACTGTACTGTCGGGGCTTGTGGGCTCGAGAAGTTCGAGCTTAGTGTCTCCAACCTTGAGGAAAGCGGTCTTTACTTTCTGGTCTGCAACTTCTTCAGTCTTGTAGCATTCGAAGCCAAGGACGTTCTCGTAGAAGGGGAGAGCCTCTTCTATGCTGTGTACGGCTATGCCGATGTGTTCGATGTGTGAGATTTTCATTTTTCTGTTATTTTTATTGGATTATCAGCCTATTACAACCAGTACCTGACCTTCCATTACGCTCTGGCCTACGGCAACGTTGACTGCGAGAATGGTACCTGAGCATTCGGCGCAGATCTCGTTCTCCATCTTCATTGCTTCGAGAGTCATTATTACCTGGTTCTCCTGAACTTTGTCACCGGTCTTTACGGTTACTGACTTGATGACACCGGGAAGAGGTGACTCAACCTTGGTACCCTGTACGTTGGCTGCGCTCTGGGCGGCGGGTGCGGGTGCAGGTGCGGGTGCGGCAACGGGTGCTGCTGCGCTCTTTGCAGCGGGTTTTGCAACGGGCGCTGCTACAGGCCTCTGGGCCTGGCCCGATACCTGGATAGGGAATGCTGCATTGATTTGGCTGAAGCCGCAGCTTTCGATGTCAATCTTGAGAGCTTTGCCGTTTACGTTTACGTTGGCAATGCCGTTTTCTATTCCATCGATTTTGACCTCATACTGGTCTCCGTTCACATTGAATTTGTACTGTGACATTTTATTCTTTTTTTGTTGTTTATCGGCTTTATTTCTTTCTGTGGTCCCTCATAGAGAAAATCTTTGATGACCAGGGTGAAGGGGTAGCGGTAAAGGTGAGTTCTCCGGCACTTCTGCGTTTTTTCATTCTGATTTTTCCGGGGAAGTCCACCATATACTGAGAGAGCGCCATACCTATGGCTGTGTACTCGTTGTCTGTCGGAGCTGACAGTTCCAGCGCCAGGGCAAGTGCGGCAACAGCCGCTTCTGTATCTGTTATTGCACTCATTATAAAGGAAGATTATCGTGTTTCTTGGCCGGCAGGCTCTGGCGTTTGTTGGTCAGAGACTCAAGTGCCCTGATTATACGGAAACGTGTGGTGGCAGGCTCAATCACATCTTCGATGTAACCCTTCTGGGCGGCCTGATAGGGATTTGCGAAGAGGTCGTTGTACTCGGCTGTGCGGGCGGCCTTTATCGCTGCCCTCTTTTCGGGGTCGGTCTCTTCTTTCAATTCCTTTCCATAGAGAACGCTCACGGCGCCGTCGGCACCCATCACAGCTATGTTGGCGGTAGGCCAGGCATAGTTGATGTCACCTCTGAGCTGCTTGCAGCTCATTACGATATGTGCGCCGCCGTAAGACTTGCGGAGCGTTACGGTAACCTTGGGAACGGTGGCCTCGCCATAAGCATAGAGCAGCTTTGCTCCGTGGGCGATGATTGCACCGTATTCCATCTGCGTGCCGCACAGGAAGCCGGGAACGTCCACCAGGGTTACGAGAGGAATATTGAATGCGTCGCAGAAACGTACGAACCTGGATGCTTTCCTGGAAGCGTTGATGTCGAGTACGCCTGCCATAGCCTTCGGCTGGTTAGCAACGACGCCTACGCTCCTGCCGTTCATATGAGCGAAGCCTACTATGATGTTCTTTGCGTATGAAGCGTGAACCTCGAAGAAATCGCCGTCGTCCACAATGCTGTTGATGACGGCATACATATCGTAGGCCTGGTTGAGGTTGTCGGGAACGATGCTGTTGAGCGATTCGTCAATCCTGCCGGCAGGGTCTTCTGTGGGAACTATGGGGGCTTCCTCCATATTGTTCTGGGGAAGGAAAGAGAACAGTTTCTTGATGGATGCAATAGCCTCGGTTTCATTCTCGGCCGCGAAATGGGCTACACCGCTCTTGGAGGCGTGAACTCTGGCACCGCCAAGGTCTTCCTGGCTAACAACTTCTCCGGTTACGCTCTTTACCACTGCGGGGCCGGTGAGGAACATATAAGAGGTGTCCTTTACCATAAGAGTGAAATCGGTGAGTGCAGGAGAGTAGCAGGCTCCACCGGCACAGGGCCCGAAGATACCGCTTATCTGGGGGATTACACCGGAGCAGAGGATATTTCTCTCGAAGATGTCGGCATATCCTGCAAGGGCGTCGATACCTTCCTGAATACGGGCTCCACCGGAGTCATTGATGCCAATGAAAGGTGCGCCGCACTGCAGGGCCATATCCATAGCCTTGCAGATTTTCTCGGACATAGTCTTGCTCAACGAGCCACCGCTGACGGTGAAATCCTGAGCGAAAACGTAAACGATACGACCGTCAATCGTACCTCTACCGGTTACTACGCCATCTCCGTCGGTGTGTGATTTTTCCATACCGAAGTTGGTGCAACGGTGCTGAACGAAGGTGTCGAACTCTTCGAAGCTGCCTTCGTCGAGCAGCATCGCCAGCCTTTCACGAGCGGTGAACTTGCCTTTCTCGTGCTGTGCATCGATTCTTTTCTGACCTCCGCCAAGTTCGGCTGCGGCCCTGCGGGCTTTGAGAGAACTAAGTTTGTCTTCCATATCTTGTATAAACGTTATAATTTGCTGTCAATGAATTTGTTAACCTAAGAATGAAATAAGTACGCCAGCGGCTACGGCCGATCCTATGACACCGGATACGTTTGAAGCCATACAGTAGTTCAGGACGTGGTTCTTAGGATTGTATTTGGTGCTGATACCGTTGCATACACGGCTGGCCATAGGCACTGCGCTCAGGCCGGTAGCTCCTACGAGCGGGTTGATCTTCTTCTTTGCGAAGAGGTTCCATACCTTGACCATACAGATACCGCTTGCAATGCTGAAGGCGAATGCGAGGAATCCTCCGGCAACGATTCCGAGGGTTGTCCAGTTGAGGAAAGCCTCTGCGGTCATTGTTGCGCCTACGCACAGTCCAAGGAATATGGTGGCTGTATTCATAAGGCCGTTGGATGCTGTCTGGAAAAGGCGTCCGGTGTCGGGTCCTATTTCTTTGATAAGGTTACCGAACATAAGCATACCTACCAGGGAAACGGCTGTGGGAACGAAGATGGCCACGATAGTGGTTGTTGCGATGGGGAATATGATCTTGAGAGTCTTCATATTCTTTATCTCGTTCTTTTCGGGATAGAGTTTGTCTTGCTCACGCATATTTATGAGCAGTTCTTTCTTCGAACACAGACATTTGACCACAAGCGGGATGATTACCGGTACCAGGGCCATATAGCTGTATGCGGCTATGGCGATGGGGCCGAGAAGGTGAGGGGCGAGCTTGATGGTTGTGAAGATGGCGGTAGGACCGTCGGCTCCACCTATGATACCAAGGGAAGCTGCCTCCTGAGGGGTGAATCCCAGAGCGAGGGCTGCAAGCAGAACGGCGAAGATTCCGAACTGTGCGGCACCGCCGAAGATGGCGAGCTTGAGGTTGCGGAGCATAGGGCCGAAGTCGGTCAATGCACCCACTCCCATAAAGATGATAGGCGGCAGAAGACCGCTCTTGATGAGGGCGTAGTACAGATAGCTGATTATTCCGAATTCGTGGGAAATTTCGTGAAGAGGCATCTCCCAGATGTTCCTCATAGTGCCGTCGGCAAGAGTGACCATACCGGCGGAGTCGGCCTGTACGACACCCATATCACCGCCGGGGAAATTTGCAATCAATACTCCGAAGGCGATGGGGATGAGCAGCAGCGGCTCATATTTTTTAACGATGCCAAGATACAACAGCCCGAAGGCGATGGCGTACATCAACAAGAAGGTGGGCTCGGCCGCTATGTTTCCTATAGCGGTCATATCATAGACCCTTTCCAAGATTTCTGAAAAACTCTGCATACTATCTTCCGATATTCATTAATACATCATTTGTTTCAACCTTGCTGCCGTTTTCTACCAGAACTGCCAGGATGGTACCGTCTTCTGATGCACAGAGGGTACTCTCTCCGTCTGCAGTGGTGATTTTGCAGAGCGCATCTCCTTTCTTGAACCGGAAGGGCAGGCTGGGCTTGCGTCCTTCGCTGTCCGGAGATAACGAAAACCTTCCGCCAATCGGAGTTATAAGATCATAGATGCTGTTCCCGGCTTCCGCTGCGGCGGGGGCGGGGACAGGTTCTGCGGGCGCAGGCTGTGCGACAGGCGCGGGTGCCTGTACGCTGTTCTGCGAACTTGCATTGTCCTTTCCGGACAATTTGTTTACCGAGGCAATAAGAAATTTGCCAAAGAATATGACTATAAGCAGAATGACGAAAACCGTCACCATTCCTACAGCCATCAGCATAAGACCTGTAGATAAATTACTCATTTTGATGCTTTGGATTATGAGACTTCAAAGTTATTGACTTTATGTCAAACCGTCAGCCTCTTTTATAATTGTTTTTCCGATAGCGGCAATCTGTTATTTGCAGAATCGGCCCTGTCGAGCCTTACTACAACCCGGTTGAATTCGGCGATTATTCCCGCGACGCCCTCGGGGGTGGCGGTTTGGGCGCTGCGTGCAGCCAGGGCGTCGCACAGTTGCCGCAATTCTTCGCGGGCGTCGTATTCCGTTCCGGTCAGTTCCTTGAGACTTACCGGGTTGGGCAAATCTGACGGCCATTCCGTCTGGTTCAAGTCCAGCCCCACTCCTACTATGGAGAAATCTATTTTGCCGGCACGCATACTGTTCTCTACGAGTATTCCGCAGATTTTCTTCTCTGAGACCCAAATGTCGTTGGGCCACTTTATCCAGGGCTCTATGCCCTTTGTGTGCAGGTAATCCCGTATTCCCAGTGCCATTATGGAAGTTACGGCCAGGGCGTCGGACGCTTTAAGGCAGCGGTGCCTCAGCAAAACCGAGAAGGTAAGGTTGCGTCCGGGTTCGGAATGCCAGGTGTGGTCGCCCTGGCCACGCCCGGCCGATTGCCTTTCGGCCGCTATTATTGTAAGATTGCCCGACAGGTTCAGGCGTCTTCGGAGTTCGTTATTGGTGGAGTCGGTGCTTTCCAGCCATATTATGTTGCGTTCTGTGGAAGGGTCTCCCATACTTGTAATATTTATTACAAATATATAACTTTGTAGGATAAGAAAGAAACACAAGACGGGGATTCTTTATGGAAATCAGACAGCTGAAGTATTTCGTCAGAATGGCGCAAACTCTGAATTTCTCGGAGGCTGCACGCAGTCTGTACGTTAGTCAGAGTACTCTTTCGCAGCAGATAAAGGCACTTGAAGATGAATTGGGTACAATCCTGTTCCAACGCGATTCCCACTCGGCCTCCATCACCGAAAGCGGAGAGATGCTTCTGCCCCTCGCAATACAGACCATCCAGGACTCGGAAGCCTGCATAGCGCAAATGAACGACCTTAAGGAATTGCTCACCGGCGAGCTCAACATTGGCGTAACATACTCTTTCAGCCAGATTCTTACCGAAACCGTGAAGAATTTTGCCAGGGAGTATCCCGGCGTGAAGCTCAACATTTTCTATAGGAATATGGCCGAACTTATGGAAGTGCTCCGGCACCGGGAGGTGGATCTGGTGCTGGCTTTCAAGCCCGACCAGCCGTACGACGAAATAGAGTCCAGCTATCTTTTCGGAGACAAGCTGTCCGTAATAATGAGAAAGGATCATCCGCTTGCCGACAGGCAGTCCATAAGTCTTGAAGAGCTCAAGCGTCACCGTCTCGCAATTCCGGCAAAAGGCCTTCAGGCGCGCAATGCCCTCGAAAACTATATCTGCATAGAGCGCTCGGGCCTGAACGTCTGTCTGGAAATCAATGAGGCCAATATTCTGTTGGACATTGTGCAGAACAACAATCTTCTCACAATGCTGTCCGAGGCCTCTGTGCGCGGGCGCGATTTTCTGAAAGCGGTGCCGCTCGATCTTCCCGACAACCAGATGCAGGGATGCGTGCATACTCTCAAACGTGCGTATCACAAGCGTAGCGCAGATATCTTTGTGAAGATGATCCGCGAAGCGAATACAATCCAGGATATTTCCAGTAAATGGCTATAATCAAAGAACTTAACGGCACTGCTCCCAAGGTTGGAGAGCGGTGCTTCCTTGCAGAGAACGCTGCATTGATAGGAGATGTCACCATTGGTGACGACTGCAGTATATGGTACGGTACCGTACTGCGCGGAGACGTAAACCCCATAGTGATTGGCGACAGAGTCAATATCCAGGACGGCGCCGTGGTGCATGCGCTCTACAAGCGTTCGGTGGTTGAAATAGGCAATGACGTGTCGGTAGGGCACAATGCAGTGGTTCACGGGGCCAGAATCGGCAACAACGTACTTGTGGGAATGGGGGCTATTGTGATGGATAACACCGTTGTCCCCGACAATACGGTCATAGCCGCCGGCGCGGTTGTGCTCAGCAATCAGGTCCTGGAGCCGGGTGTTTATGCCGGCATTCCGGCAAAGAAGGTCAAGGACGCGTCGGATGCCATAGCCGAGTCGGCCCACAGGAACGCGCAGGGGTATCTGCTATATAAGGATTGGTATAACGATTAATTATTGTATCTTTGTCCGGGCTATGGTGAGCCGCGTGGTGCGGCTTGAAAAGGGAACCGGGTGAAAGACCCGGACTGTGCCCGCAGCTGTGAGTTCCGCAATCGTCCCGAAATCTCTGCCATTGTCCGGAAGGATGAGAAGGCCCGGGACGGGGAACAAGTCAGAAGACCTGCCATAGTTAAGTCAAACAGGTGAAACCCGGGGGCAGGTTTCCGTTGAGACAATACAATAATGTTTCTCTTTTCTTTATTATCAGTTGCGGCCGGACTGCTGGCTGCAGAGTCGTCCGACACGCTTCAGGCGGTAACAGTCGTTGCCGACCGTGGCGTTGTGGTATCCCGAACCGATACCGTTCAAACCAAACATTCCATTTCAATTTCCGATGCATTCTCCTCGATTCCGGGAATGTATGTGTGCGACTACGGAGGACTTGCCGGCCTTAAGAACGTCAGCCTCAGGAGTCTGGGAAGCCCTCACGCGGCAATCTATTTCGACGGAGTGAGGGTGGGTAACGTTCAGACCGGTCAGGCCGACCTCGTGTTCCTGGATTTCGGGAACTGCGGCGGCACGGTCATCGATTATGCCCAGAACAGCATTTCTTTCAAAACCGCAAAACCCGTCTTCGGGAACCGCAATGTGGGGGGCAACGTCAAATTCCGCGGCGGCTCGTTCGGTACTTACGAGCCTTCGGCACGGCTCGATTTCCGCTTGTCCGACAAAGTCAGCCTGTCTGCCGCTGCATCGGGCGTGCTCAGCAGGGGGGACTTCCCTCTGCAGGACGGAACGCCCAGGACCAACAACGATATAAGGCAGGTCCGCACCGCCCTCGATCTGTGGGGTCTTATGGCCGGCGGCGATTATCACGCCAAGGCATATTACAACGGTGCGAAACGTGGAACTCCGGGTTCTCTCGACTGGCCTTCGACAGACCGGCAGAACGACCGCAATGCCTTCATTCAGGGAGTTGCGCGAAAGCAGTTTTCACCGCTGTATCATTTGAGCGCCAGCGCCAAGGTGTCGCTGGACGATCTGCTGTATTTGAGCGAGTGGGGAGACAACCGATACAGGCAGACCGAAGCGCAAATCAACACCTCGCACAAATTCACCGTAACCGGTTGGCTTGACGCCTCCCTCTCTGCCGACTTCCAATGGGACGGGCTGGATTCTGACCTGTACTCCAATGCCCGCTCATCGGTTTTCGCCACCGTCTCGGCCGCATTCCATCCGCGCCGGTTCAAGGCAGACGTGGCTCTGGAATATGCCGGCGTCTTTGACCGGAACGGGCAGAAACGCAATATCCTTTCGCCCTCGGCAGACCTTCGCTGGAATGTCTTCAAGGGCTTCGACATTCTGGCGTTTGCGCGCAGGGCATACCGTGCCCCCACGTTCAACGAGCTTTATTATCCGGGATACGGCAATCCCGACCTGCAGGCCGAGGACGCCTGGCTTACCGACGCCGGGGTGGAATACCGCTGCGCTCCGGGCAATCACCTGCGCATCCAGGCCAAGGCCGACGCCTTTTTCAATTATCTGAAGAACAAGATTGTCTCTGCGCCTACGCAGATAGATCCGAACATTTGGCTCCCGTATAACATCGGAGTGGTTCAGATGTCGGGCGCAGATGCCCGCGCGGAACTCCATTATGCCGAAGGTGACTGGAAATCTTCCTTTTCGGCCCGCTACAGCTATCAGAATGCCATAGACAAGACTCCGGACAGCTATTCGTACAACCAGCCCATTCCCTATATCTCGAAGCATACGGTGATTCTGGGAGCGGATGCCTCATACAGGGGGTGGTTCGCCGCCATCAACTGGAACTGGCGCGGAGGACGTTACGACCCTTCCGGCGGAATGCCGAATTACAACACTCTGGACCTGAATGCCGGAAAAGACTTCAAGTTCCCGAAGGATTTTGTCCTGGGGGTTAAATTCATAGCCCGCAACCTTACCGACTGCCGTTACGAACTCTTCGGCGGCTATCCTATGTCCGGGCGCTCGTTTTATGGAGAAATCGATTTTAAATTCTAGCCTATGCTCAATATTCTTTACGTGATTCTTTGCGGCATCGCTCTGCCGATAGGCGGCGTGCAAATGCAGTATCTATGGAGAAACCAGCTTGGCGACATATATTCGCTGGGTCTGGGCAGTGCGGCCTGCCTGGGTGCCGCAGCGGCCACAATGACCGGATGGTGCTCGCTCACGGTAGGAGCTTTCATCTGTCAGGCAGTGTGCGCGCTGATAGTTTCTCTGGTTGCCATAAGACTGAGCACTTCCCGGCTCATTACCTTTGGGATTCTCTTCGGAACGTTCATAGGCTCGATTGGCACTATTGTCGTCACCAACGCACCTACCGGCGATCTTCTCAAGCAATATTACCTTTGGGGCGCCGCCAACTTTAAATTGCAGGGAGTCACCACGCTGGACATTGTGATTAGCCTGGTGCTGTTTGCCGCCGGTCTGGCTACCGCTATGCTTTGTTCCAGCAAACTCACCAGCCATTTCAAGGGAGAAACGGAGTTGTCCAACGTGGCGAAGGCCGGAATACTGTTTATGATAAGTGTCCTGGTTACAAGCGTGGTGAGCATTTGCGGAACCATTGGCTTTGTGAGCCTGGGAGTACCGAACCTTGTGCGCGCATTTGTGAAGCCTGGAGACATTCGCAAGCAATATGCATGGTCGGCGCTCATTGGAACTGCGTTGCTGTCCCTGACCTACGTAATAGTGGAATATTGCAACTTTGGCATATATCTCCCCGTGAGTGCGACAATGGCACTCATTGCCTTGCCGCTCACTGCGGTCCTGTTTTCGAAGGAAAAGTCTTAAGATTTGTCGGGATGACCTGACTCGAACAGGCGACCCCCACGTCCCGAACGTGGTACG
>JAKSKE010000011.1 GCA_024401895.1 Bacteroidales bacterium | reverse complement strand
GAGCATCACACTTTTAATGTGGGGGTCTCGGGTTCGAGCCCCGAACGGGTCACGAGAATTGAAATACTGCACCCTTAGCTCAGCTGGTAGAGCAACTGACTCTTAATCAGTGGGTCTAGGGTTCGAATCCCTAAGGGTGCACTTCCAAGAGGGTGACTGAAAGTCCAACAGGACTTGAGGCCACCCTCTTTCTTTATGTATTCTATGCCACCTCAGATTTGTCGGACCATCGGGAACTTCTGAAGCACACATCGGGGCGTTTTCAGAAGTGCTTTATAATGAGCGACTTACAGAAAAGCCTTCCGTGGTCTGACGGAAGGCCTTTGCACAACTCGCTGATTGTCAACCATTTCCAAAAACACCTTGACAGTTGGCGAGTCCGCCGGCGCCTTGCAGGCAAGGGAGGAATTGATTTGCGGCAGCAAATTGTAGTTGACGAGTCTGCCTGCAAGGCGCCGGCAGACGACTACAATTATTTTGTGGCGGCAATGGCAGCGGTGTACATTGCAATCATTGAATCGATGGAATCCTCAATGAGGTAGTTCTTTACCGAGTCGGCATACCGGGCACTGAATTCGGAATGTTCGGCCGGATGCTCAATCCACCAGTCAATCTTTTCGGCAAGGGCACGGGGATCGCCAGCCTTGAAAAGGCTTTGCGGAGTCAACGCAAAATCCTTGGTGGCGGCAAGTGACGCATCGGCAATGACAGGAACAACTCCCCCACGCAGCGCCTCAAGGCAGGAAAGACCTTCAACTTCTACGAGCGCACCGTGATAGTACAGGTAGCTTTCACTTATTATCCGGCTCAGTTGTTCGAATTTATAGAAGCCGAACTGGGGCTGGTACTTGAGGACGCCCTCCGACATAAGTTTTGACGCCTCCTTTTCAAATTTGTTCAGAAGGTTGCCAAACCCGGCAAAACTCAACTGAATCTCCTTTGAGTGACGGCTGTACCTCATTGCACGCAGAAGGGTAATCTGGTCTTTTTCCGGAGAAAACCGTCCTATTGACAGAATCTTGTAAGGAGCCTTGTCGCCGGAAGTGTTCTGGGGCAGGTTGTCCTTCAATACCACACCATTTGTAAAAACGCACAGTTGGGCCTTGAAGCCATAAGACTTGAGCACATTTTCTACGGTTGTCGTAGGACAGTGAACGTGCGAGCAGCGGTCGAAAATATATTTCTTCCAGAAATTCATAAGAAGCCTGTTGCCAAAGCCGCACCAGGACATACGCACATTATAGAAAATATTCTCGGTGAACAGATGGAATGAGCCCACAATCGCCTTCCCCATTCTCTCAGCTTCCTTGATTGCAAAAATCTGAAGCGGGAAAGGCTCTTCGACGTGAATCACATCGGACCACGCTACAGCCTCGCTCACAAGCGCCTTGTCGAGTTTTGCAAAACTGAAACAGTTGGCATCTATCAGAGGCTGGAATAAAGGGAAAATAAATCTTGAAAGAGGATATTCGGGCTGCGGGCCATCGTGGTTCGGGCTCACGGCGCATAGCAGACGCACCTCAACTCCACGCTCTTTAAGATACTTTATTGTTAATTTGACAGCGGTACAAAGTCCATTGCCTTTTGAATACGGGTCGTTATTGCAAATAAAAAGAACTTTCACTTTATGATATTATAAAACGCACAAAGATACGAAAAATTTTACAATTTATCCCAATGCACCCGTTAAAATTTATCCAAAAGTGCACTATCTGTCTTTGTACATCGACTCATAATAGTTCTGATACTCGCCGCTGGTAACGTTATCGAGCCAGTCCTGATTTTCAAGATACCACTTCACTGTCTTTTCTATGCCCTCTTCGAACTGAAGGGACGGTTCCCAGCCAAGTTCCCTCTGCAGCTTCGAAGAGTCAATGGCATAACGCAGGTCGTGGCCGGCCCTGTCCGTCACATAGGTGATGAGATTCATATCCTCTCCGGGTTCGCGGCCCAGGAGAGCGTCCACAGTCTCAATGAGCACCTTTATTATGTCTATGTTCTTCCACTCATTGAAACCACCTATATTATAGGTCTGGGCTATTTCACCCTTATGGAATATAGTGTCTATGGCCCGGGCGTGGTCCTCCACATAGAGCCAGTCTCTCACATTCTCGCCCCTGCCATATACCGGCAGTTTTTTACGATGCCGTATATTGTTGATGAACAAAGGGATAAGTTTCTCGGGGAACTGATAAGGACCGTAATTGTTCGAGCAATTTGTAACTATTACGGGGAGTCCGTAGGTGTCGTGATAAGACCTCACGAAATGGTCGGACGATGCCTTGGCGGCACTGTACGGGCTGTGAGGCTGATACTTCAGTTCTTCGGTGAAAAACTTGGAGCCATAGGCCAGATGGTGTTTGCCCGAGCTGGCCTTTGTAGTGAACGGAGGCTCGATTCCAAGCGGATCGGTTATTTCCAGAGCGCCGTAAACCTCATCGGTACTGATGTGATAGAACAGTCTCCTGACCCCCTGCGGAGCCGGAGTCTCGTCCCAGTAACGGCGGGCGGCCTGCAGCAGCGACAGCGTTCCCATAACGTTGGTGCGGGCAAACGTGAAGGGGTCCTTGATGCTGCGGTCTACGTGGGTTTCGGCGGCAAGGTGAATGACGCCGTCAACTCCACGGGACTTGAACAGTTCATAAACTGCCTCATAATCGCAGATATCCAGTTTTACGAAGCTGTAGTTGGGTTCATTCTCAATATCCTTGAGATTCTCAAGGTTCCCCGCATAAGTAAGCTTGTCGACGTTAATGATATTGTAATGCGGATATTTCTTTACGAAAAGACGCACCACGTGCGAGCCTATGAATCCGGCTCCGCCGGTAATCGCTATTGTTCTGTTATTCATATACCGATAATAAGTTTTTAACACATAATTCCAGGGAATCCACCCAATACGGCACCGCCACCCCGAAGGTTTCCTTTACCTTTGTCTTGTCCAGGACCGAATAGGACGGACGCACCACCGGCGAAGGGAATTCACTGCTGTGACACGGCAGCACCTCGCAAGCCGCATTCCCCGCAAAACGGGCTGTCATTCTGGCAAAATCGAACCAGCTGCACACCCCTTCATTGGAGTAATTGTATATTCCGAAACGGGTGAAGCAGTCCCCTTCCACAGCATAGTCGTCCAGTATCTTCAGCAGCGCCCGGGCAAGGTCTCCGGCATAAGTAGGAGTACCCGCCTGGTCGAACACCACCTTCACCGAAGGTCTTGAAGAGGTAAGGGACATCATAGTGCGGCAGAAATTCTTCCCGAATTCGCTGTACAGCCAGGCTGTGCGCACAATGACACTTTTGCATCCGCTCTGCGCAATGAGCTGCTCCCCTTTGAGTTTGGAAAGACCGTAAACTCCGGTAGGTGTGCCCTCGCGGTCCTCGCGGCAGGGTGTATTGTAGGGCTCCCGGCCAAACACATAGTCGGTCGAGATATGAACCAGAAGCCCGCCGCGCTCCTTCATAGCCGCAGCCAGATACCCCGGAGAATCGGCGTTCAGCTTTGCAGCCAGGGCCTCATTCGACTCGGCGGCATCGACATTGGTGAACGCGGCGCAATTCACAACGGCATCGATATTCATTTCGCGCACTGCCGCGCCGATGGCTTCGGGATTGGTTATGTCCAACATCACCGTAGCCGTATTCACAGGCCGGGACGCAAGGAACGAAAGCATAGCGCAGGACTCTGCCGTTTCTTCGCAGATATCGGCGAACACGAAGCTGTGTGACGAGTTCAGACTCGCCAGCCGCAATTCATTGCCCAACTGTCCGTTGGCGCCGGTTACCAGAATATTCATATTCAAATGAAAGGCGATACGAAATCTTTAAAAAGGGGTTGACGGGTATCTTTCGGGCTCAGGATGGCCTGCTCTATATCTACCGGCCATTCAATGCCAAGAGATTTGTCCATTATGGAAATTCCGGCATCACACTCGGGGTGATAGTAGTCGTCGCACTTGTACTGGAATACCGCGGTCTGGGAAAGTACCGCAAACCCGTGGGCAAAGCCCTTGTCCAAAAAGAGCTGACGACGGTTCTGTTCCGACAATTCCACCCCATACCACTGCCCGTAGCTCGGGCTGCCGACCCTCAAGTCCACAGCCACATCGAATACTCTACCCCGCACACAGCGGACCAGTTTGGCCTGAGAATGCGGAGGCCGTTGGAAATGCAGTCCGCGCATCACCCCAAAGGAAGACATTGATTCGTTGTCCTGAACGAACTCTACCTTCCTGCCAAGATACGGCAACGCCAATTCTTCGTCAAAAACCTTTTGGCTGAAGCTCTCGAAAAAATATCCCCGGGCATCTTCAAACACTTTGGGTTCTATGACGTAAATTCCCTCTATCGGTGTTTCTATGATTTTCATCTACAAAGTCCTGTAATCTTTACCGTAGGCAAGCTGCTGCTCTATGAAATCGTCGCAATAGCGAATCTGGTAATCCACCACATTCCCGTCTTTCTGCACGGGAACAATGTCGGGATTTACAAAACCTTTATAAGGCTTGAGGTCAAGTCCCGAATAGCGCTCGAGGACTTCCTTGTGAAGGTCATAGTCTATACTGATTGCATAGTCCTCGACGAGGGCCTTTCCGGCTTCGTAATCACCTTCGCTCTTAATGCGCTGAATCTCGGCAAGCAAAGAGCCGAACAGCCCGCGCAGAGCTTCGAAATCGTTGATTACAAAGTAGGTCTTGCCGTCGCGCTCCTTCTTCTCTATGACTTTTGCAAGCTGCCCGTGCTCGTAGCACCACTCGGCAATGAGCTTGCGGTCCTGCATATGGGCCTCGGTATTCTGTTTGCCAAGTTCGATTCGGCAGAACTGAGTGAAGATACCGTTACGTATGAAACTCATATATTCGGCCTTATATGCCTCGGCATTGGGAACGAGGCCAAGCTCAACGAGTTTGGAGTCGGCCAGATAATACAGAGCGAACAAGTCGGCGCGGGCCTCTTCCAGGCAGGAAGTATATTCTTTCAGAGCATTCGAAGGAGTTCCCTCAAGCAACTGTCCGCTGCCGTGTCCCAGGCATTCGTGAAGGTCGGTGTGAAGATTGTCGGTAACGGGACCGTACTCCCTGCACATTTCTATCTCTTTCTCATCCCACGCGAATTCGGTAAGAATACTGCGGGGGCTCTGGGCTGCGGCCTCATTGTAAGCGTTAACGATATTTGCTATGGTAACCGACTTGGAACCGTATTCCTTGCGAATCCAGTCGGCGTTGGGAAGATTGATGCCAATGGCCGTAGCAGGATAATTGCCGCCCATAATGACAGCGACGTTGATAACCTTTGCGGTAACACCCTTGACTTCGGGTTTACGGAAGCGGGGGTCAACCGGAGAATGGTCTTCGAACCACTGTGCATTGTCGCTGATGGCAACAGTCCTGGCCGACGCTTCATTGTCCCGGTAATTCACGATTCCCTCCCAGGTAGCCTTACGGCCCAGGGGGTCGTCATAATCTTCAATGAATCCGTTCACGAAATCTACGTCACCCTCATTCTCCTGCACCCAGCTCACATTGAACTTGTCCCAGGTGCGCAGGTCGCCGGTACGGTAGTACTCGATAAGTTCGGCGATATACTTCTTCTGGGCGTCATTCTCGGCGTAAGCCGATGCGGCCTCAAGTTCGGAGATGATGCGGCTGATAGCCGGACCGTAAAGCCCTCCCTCGCAGTAAACCTGCTCGGTAATTTTCCCGTCGGCCTTTACGACCTTGCTGTTCAGGCCGTAGGAAATGGGGCGGGGATCGGACTCATCGGCCATTGCATCGTAGAAAGCATTCACCTCGGCGGCGCTCACGCCTTCGTAGAAATTCACTGCCGAAGCCGTCACAATATCCTTTTCAGAGCCCTGGTAACGCTTTGTGGGAGCAATGTCGGGGTTGTAGATAATCTCCAGAAGCTGCTCATCGGCGCAGGAAACTGCGTCCATAAGCGAAGCGAAATACTCCCGGTCGCAGGTCGGAAGAATTTTGTCGTCACTGTAGTGGTGATGCAGGCCGTTGGCAAAGAAAACGCGCTTGGCATATACCATAAAGGCATCCCACTGCTCGCCGCTGCGCTCGCCCCCGTAGTTCTCGAGGATAGCCTCGAGAGTGTGGCGGACAGGCAGATTATACTTGTAATACTGGTCCCAGGTAATGTCGCGGCCGGCCTTTGCGGCCTCGCTCAGATGATAAATGTAAGCCTTGCGGTTGAAGTCGAGCTTATCCCAGTCGGGAACCTGATAGCGGAGCACTTCTATGTCGGCGAATTCGTCGATAGAGTACTGGAAACCTCCGGCAACCGGAGCCTGCCCGTTCTTGCAGGCCGCCAGTCCCAGACACATCGAAACTAACATAACGGAATTGAATATCTTTTTCATAACGACATTTATATTTACAAGGTATTAACCCACAAATATACTAAATATAATCTTTCCTTACTCTGCCCGAATTAGGCAGACACGAAAAAAAACATTAACTTTGCCCAGCAAAAATCCATTCTTATGGCTAAGAATTATTTCAACCGATACGTCTGGCTCCTGAACACCATTCAGACCCACGGCTACATTACTCTTGCACAAATCAACGAACAGTGGATGGAAAGTCCGCTCAACGAAGACGGCACTCCCCTGGCCGAAAGGACATTCCACAACCACAAGGAGGCAATCAGGGACACCTTCGGAATCGACATCAAGTTCGACAAGTCCCGCGGTTACTTTCTCAACGACAGCAGTTTCGACGGCGAGGGAAGCAGCGAGAGCATTTACGAATGGCTGCTGGCCGCCCTGTCGGTGAACAATACTATCCGCGAAGCTGGCGACCTGCGGGGAAGAATCCTGTTCGAGAAAATTCCGGACGGGCAGATGTACCTGAATTCCATAACCACCGCGATGCGCGTGGGCAAGGCCCTCGAAATAAGCTATGAAAGGCAGATTGGGGAAAAGCCCGAAATACTGGAAATCTGCCCCTACTGCCTGAAGGTCTGCGACCAGCACTGGTATTTGCTCGCGCTGGTGCGCGGAAGGGAAAATCCCGAAATTTTCGCGCTTGACAGAGTTCGCGGCACCAGGCAGCTGCACCGCAACTTCAAGGTTCCGAAAGGATTCGACGCCGGCAAGTTCTTCGACAGCCGGTACGGAGTAAACGCCGACCCCGAAGGCACGGCCGTAGAGGACGTAGTTCTGCGGGTATGGGGTGTGCAGCGCGAGAATTTCAAACTCCATCCCCTGCACAAGTCCCAGTTCACCGTTGTAGAGAATACCGAATCGGAGGACGAAAGCGAGAAATGGGCAATCTTCTCGTACCGGATGGCCTGCGACCCCGAGCTCGAGCGCAAGTTGCTTTCGCTCAACGACTCGGTGGAAATTTTCGAGCCCGCGTCCCTGCGCCGGGCAATCATAGGCCACGCAAGTTCCATCATTGACCTGTACGGCGGGACCAGCAACTACCCCGAAGACAAATATGAACCGATGATGTCCCGCAAGGGATGGTGGAAAAAGATCCTTCAAAAATAAAAATCACGCCTGATGCAACCTATTGAAGCTTGGACAATGATCCCCTTCGGCATAATGCTGCTTATGATTGCGGTATTGCCTCTGATAGCGGGGAAATTCTGGGAAAGTAACCGAAACAAACTGCTGTGCACGCTCATTTTAGCCGTGCCCACAGCCATATATCTAATCTGCGCCGGATTCGGGCACGAACTGTCGCATCAGGTTCTGGGAGACTATATCCCGTTCATAATCCTGCTGTTGGCGCTGTTCGTAGTTACCGGAGGCATAATGATCAAAGGCGACATTGAGGCCTCTCCCCTGACAAACGCCCTGATTCTGGGCCTGGGCTTTATACTTGCATCCTTTATGGGCACAACCGGAGCCGCTATGCTGCTCATACGCCCGTTGCTGGAAATAAACAAGCAGCGCACCCACAAGACGCACACCGTACTGTTTTTCATAGCTATGGTGGCGAATGCCGGTGGAGTACTCACCCCTCTGGGAGACCCGCCGCTCTTCCTGCTGTATCTGCGCGGAGCCCCGTTCATCTGGTTCTCGGAATTATTGCCGGAATGGCTGTTCACGGGAGCAATTCTTCTTGTCATTTATGCTATTTGGGACAGCATAATGATAAAAAAAGAGCCTTTGAGAGCACGCAAGGCCGACCTCATCGAACATTCCCCCATACGAATAAAGGGGCGCTTCAACTTTGCACTCATTATAGTGATTCTGCTCTCGGTTATTTTCCTTAACCAGCAGTACATTCCCGCAATGGGCAGGACAGACAGTTTCTTCCTTGTAAGGTACCTGCGAGAGATTGTGCTTTGCGGCGTAATCTTCCTGTCGCTCCACTTCACCCCTCAACAATTGCGCAAGGCCAACAAGTTCAGCTTTGAGCCCATATTGGAAGTGGCAATAATCTTCATAGGCATTTTCGTGACAATGACCCCGGCCCTGATGTTCCTGCGCGAACACGCCGGCTCCCTGGGACTCACAAAGCCCTGGCAATTCTATTACAGCACGGGAATGCTGTCGTCCTTCCTCGACAACTCCCCCACCGCCGTGGCTTTCCATTCGGTAGCGACCGGACTGTACCCCACCTCCCTGCCGGGATTCGTTGCGGGCATTCCTCCCACCCTGCTCAAGGCCATTTCTCTTGGAGCCGTATTCTTTGGCGCTATGACATATATCGGCAATGGCCCTAACTTTATGGTTAAGGCCATCGCTGAACAGTATGGAGTAAAAATGCCGGGATTCTTCGGCTATATAGGCAAGTTCTCGCTCATCGTCCTGCTTCCGGTATTCATCCTCACCCAGATAATATTCCTATAGCTGAAGCAGGTTCCGCACTGCCGGATTCCTTGAAAACCTTATTGGCATAGCCAGAGGCCGGTGAAGGATATTGTAGAGTTGGGGAACAGTATGCAGGTCGGTAGAGAAGAAATCGCACCAGCCATTTTTGGCCAGGTATTTTATGATTCGCACCGACGACGGTCCGTAATAGCCTGCCAGAGACAGATAATTGAGCTGGAAGCGGCATCCGCTTCCCCTGAGGCTGTCGAAATCGTCGAGGCAGGTTGCCATATAAAGATACCGCTCGGGATGAGCTATGATAGGCCTGTAGCCGTTCAGCACAAGTCCCATTACCGTTTCCTCAAGATTGGGGCTCCGGTAATAGTATGACATTTCTATGAGCACCGACTTGTCGCTGGAGCAGAGCAGGCTTTCGGGATTTTCCATCGCCCGTTTTTCAAACCCGTTCACAATCATATACTCGGCGGCCAGAGAAGTGGTTATGCCGAGTTCCGGTGGAATCTGCTTTACGAACTGTGCATAGCGCTCGCGCACCAGCTTCTCGTCCGTATCGGGGAATTGCTCGGGATTGATATGGGGAGTGAACGTAATTTCCCTGCATCCGGCTTTTGCCAGCATCCTGATGGCCTCCAATGATTTTCCTGCATCCTGGAAGCCGTCATCCAATCCTGGCAGTATGTGACAATGTATATCTTTAGTCCTTATCTTCATAACTTACCGAATCAAACACTAAATATGTTTTGCAGAGTCGGAAGATTTCTTGTGCTTTGAGGGCTTTGAAGTTTCTTCTCCATAGCCATATCCGTAGCCGTAGCCGCGGCCGTAGCCGTAACGGCTGCCGTATCCGTAGCCATAGCCGTATCCGTAACCCTTACCGTAACTGTACTGGTATTTGAGCGCACTGTAGTTCACGTCATTCAGCACAATGTTCACGTTGTTGACAGGCTGGCCGGGATTCTCGAGAATGTCCTTGAACTGTCTCACCACCTTGAGGGCTGTAAAGTCGGCCCTGACTACGAAAAGAGTAGCATCCACGTAAGTATTGATGATTGAAGAGTCCACAACCGGCAGGAAAGGAGCCGAGTCAACGATAATATAGTCGTACTTGTCTCTGAAATGGTCGAAGAACGACTTGAGGTCGGCATTCGAAATAAGTTCCAGAGGGTTGGGGGCCGAGGGGCCGGCGAAGATTATATCGAGGCACGGGTGCACACCGCTGGAGACAGTCAGGTCGTCGAGGTTCTTGGTCTTGCCAATGAGATAGCTCACCACGGTTCCCTTCACATTGGATATATCTTTCTTAAAGATTTTTCCCAAGGCAGGTTTACGGATATCCATACCTATAAGCAGCACCTTCCTGTCGAGTCTGGCAATTGAAAGGGCCAGGTTCGATGAAACAAAGGACTTGCCTTCGCCGGGCACCGAAGAAGTAACCTGAATAACCTTGGCGCCTGTAAGATAGCGCAAATTGGTACGCAGCATTCCGAAAGATTCGGTGCAGGAATTACGGCCTTCGGCAATGAGGGCGCTCTTTCCACCGGAGCCGGCTGATATCTTCTTGCGGTTCTCCACCTCCATAGAGGAAATGACGGCAAGGACGGGAACCGAGGTGTTGTCTTCGATGTCCACCTTTGTCTCTACCGTACTCCTGAGGTTGATACGCAACCAGGAAAGACCCATAGGCAGGCAGAGTCCCAGCAGCATCGCAATAAGATAAATCTTGCTCTGCTGAGGGCTGATGGGAGCGGTAGAACCGAAAGCAGCCTCTATGACACGGTAATTGTCGGCCTGGGAACTGATGGCAATCTGGGTCTCTTCCTTCTTTTGCTGCAGAAGCAGATAAAGCGGCTCAATGACATTGAGCTTACGACCGAGTTGCTGTATGTGCAGTTCTTGACGGGGTATGTTGGAAAGCTGCTGTTTGCCTACCGAAATGTTTCTGCGCACATCCTGCTGCTTGTTCTCATAAACCCTTACAAGGTTGGTGAGCGAAGTCTGGATGCTGCGCTTCTGAACGTCGAGCTGGGTATTCACAGTCTGAACCCGAGGGTTGTTCTCACTGGAGTTAGCCACCATACGTTCCCTTTCTACCACAAGTGTATTGTATGCAGTAATGACACTGTTGAGACCGGGATCGGAGACACCCACGTTCGCGGGAACCGAAGCATATACGCCCTGGGGCTGTTCATTCATACAGTCCTGAATCATCTGCAGAACCTGCAGCTGGAATTCAACCTCGTCCAGGCGGTCCTTATTGCGCTGGTCGGAAGTGAGTACGTAGTTTGACTGTGAGGAAACGTCTATGAGCGCACTTGAAGAACGGTAGTTCTGATAGCTAGATTCGGCGTCCAGCAAATCCTGAGAAAGGGCTTCCAAACGGGTATTGATAAAGTCAAGGGCCCTCATTCCGGCTATGTTCGCATAGTCGCGGGCCTCGTTGTTGGCAACTGCAACAAGGGTATTCAGGACATCTTTTGCCCTGGATATATTCACGTCACTGTAAGAAATCGCAATTACGTCGGGAGAATTGTAAGCATACGACTTCTTGTCTCTCTGAACCTCTACGGTCAACGAATTCACCATTGAAGACGCTACTGCATAGGGCTTTCTCCAGGAGCAGTTGTAGCGGCGGTCGGCGTTCATAGCAGACGCATTCTTGACATTGATTACGGCCTTGCCTCCATCAAAAATGAAAGTCTCGCCGTACTTGTGCTCACCATAATATTTTACAATGGCAGTTCCGTTTATGGTGAATTCCCTTATCTCGAAAACTTTGTCGCTCTTATGGCGGAAGTCGATTTCAAGCGATGAAATTTCGGGCGCTTTGGGAGCGGATTCCCTTTCGAGAACCAGTTCAAACGGGGCATTCTTGTACAAGTCGGTTTTTTTATAGCCGAAAATCTTGTCCACGATGTCCAGAGATGCGGCAATGGGGGCGCCGTAACTGTAATATTTGTAGTCCAGGCCAAGTTTTTCAACAACATTGCACATCATTGAAGGACTCTGGAGTATGAAAACTTCATTGTCCACCTTTTTTCCGGTACGGCTGCCGGTGATATCCCGCAGCAGAGCCATTTCAGAAGCGGCATCGTCTCCTCTGTTGAGCCTTATCCAGGTGGACTGCCTGTACACCGGGGTTTGGATGCGAATAATTACGAAAGCCACCAGAATGGCAAACGCCACACATCCGACAATATAATAGCGCAAGCGCCAGAGAAAATCCAAAAACTCCCGTACGTTGAATTCTCCGTTACTGGCAAGCTGGGTACCGGCGGCACCGCCTACCTTATGATTTGTATTGAGCTGATTCTCCATAATTTACTTTGCATTTCTGGCAAGGGCCAGTACCGTTGTAACAATTGCGAGAGTTGAGGTGACCGAAGACACAATCGATGTCCACACCCCAATTGAATTGGTAGCGTTTGCCACCCGGCCTGTGCTGGGCGGTATATAGAGAACGTCATTCTGCTGGAGGAAGAAATATGGAGAATCGAGCAGATGAGCGTCCCTCAGGTCGAAAGAATAGTGGGAAATGCGTCCGTCTTCCTCACGCAGCAGCAGAATCTTGTCCCGCTTTGCCGTAAGATTGAGGTCTCCCGCCATTGAAATGGCCTGCAGCACATTGACTTTCTCCGACGCCATTGAATAGGTTCCGGGGCTCCGCACCTCTCCCAGCACTGTAATCTTGTAGTTTCGGAAAGATACGTAAACGATAGGGTCCTTTACATCCTTGCCAATCTCATAAGTAAGATAGTCGGCAAGCTGGTTTCTGGTCATTCCCTCAACGTGAATCGTTCCAAGGATAGGGAACTGGATATTTCCGCTGCTGTCTACCAGATATCCCAGGGTCGAACTTTCGGGATTGTAGCTTCCTCCGACGCCAGTCAGCTCCCCAAGGGTGAGGTTATACGGTGCAATAACCGATTTGTCCGGGCCGGTGACGACTATCGAAAGAATATCGTCCTTCTTGATTACGGCTTGATATGCCTCTGTAAGTTCGTCGAGCTTGACTTTGTCGATATTCTGGAAATACAGCACCTCTTTGGGAGAAGCACAGCTTGCTATCAACACTGCAAGCACGCCAAGAGCGAAAAGTTTGGATTTTTTCATCTTGTATATATTAATCTGTTTTTTCTTTTAATACAACTTTCAAAGTTACTAAAAAAAAGTGTAAAAAGACTTAATTTGGCTATCTTTGTAAAAAATAACCTAAAAATGACACAATTATCCAACCGTTTACTCAAGCTCTCCCCTTCCGCCACTCTGGAAATGTCTGCCAGAAGCGCAGAGCTTAAAGCCAGTGGCATAGACGTTATCAATATGTCTGTGGGCGAGCCCGATTTCAATACGCCCGACCATATCAAGGATGCCGCAAAGCAGGCAATCGACAAAAACATAACCACTTACTCCCCCGTTCCCGGCTATGCCGGCCTCAAGAAGGCAATCGCAACCAAACTGAAGGAAGAGAACGGGCTCGACTACCAGCCTTCCCAGATAGTTGTTTCCAACGGTGCGAAGCAAAGTATAACCAACACCGTAATGGCGTTGGTAAACCCGGGAGACGAAGTCATAATCCCAGCCCCCTACTGGGTCAGCTATCCCCAGATGGTCAAGCTCGCCGAAGGCACTCCAGTCTTTATCCCGGCCCCCATCGAGCAGGACTTCAAAATAACCGCCGCACAACTTGAAGATGCCATCACCCCTAAAACGAAACTCATCATCCTGTGCTCTCCCTGCAACCCTACCGGTTCAATCTACAGTGCACAGGAACTCGAAGCTCTCGCGGCCGTTATACTTAAGCACGACGGCCTGTTCGTAATCTCCGACGAAATCTACGAGCACCTCAACTACAGCGGGAAACACGCTTCAATTGCCTCAATACCTGGAATGAAAGAGCGCACAATCATTGTAAACGGCGTTTCCAAAGCCTATGCTATGACCGGATGGAGAATCGGTTTCATTGCCGCTCCCGAGTGGATTGCAAAGGGCTGCAACAAACTCCAGGGACAGTACACCAGCGGTCCCTGCTCTGTAAGCCAGATGGCCGCACAGACCGCCTGGGAAGGAGATCAGGCCTGCGTAGAGACAATGAGGAAAGCCTTCGAGCGCCGTCGCGACCTTATCGTAAAACTTGCACGGGAGATTCCCGGCCTGGAAGTCAACGTACCTCAGGGAGCATTCTACCTCTTCCCCAAATGCTCTTCATACTTCGGAAAGAAATATGAAGACCGCACCATTGCCAACTCCTCAGACTTCGCAATGTTCCTGCTCGAAGTGGGACACGTTGCAACGGTAGGAGGCGACGCCTTCGGCTCACCCGAGTGCTTCAGAATGTCATACGCCACTTCCGACGAAAACATTACCGAAGCCCTGCGCCGCATCAAGGAGGCCCTGGCCCTGCTGAAGTAGGTCTAACGGCAAATGCTATAGCTGACCCCTAACGTGGCGGCAAAAGAATTCCTTACGTAGTTCCCGCAGTCGAAATAGATTGCGGGAATTATGTTTAACCGCCCTTCCAGCAGAGGGACAATCATATTGAATCCCGCGTTGAATTGGCTGAAGGGTGGATTCCACTCCACCAAAGTGTCTATGTCGCCATTGCTGTTGTGTCCCCACCGGCCATAATTCTGCGAATACGTAAGCATTAGTTTGTACGGCAGTTTTCGGAACAGCTTTCCCGAAAGGCCCAGATGGTGGGCAATGATTCGGTTGTTCTCCACTCCGCGAGTAATTCCATTCCGGCTCCAACTTCCGTCACGGGTTCCCTTGGGAGTAATGAGAGGCAGGCCTATGGTGCGTCCGAAGGCGGTCCAGCCAGATTCATATTCGAAATTGTTGAAATAGTTGTCGGCTCCGCCAATAATGAACTTGTCTTCATAAACAGGATAGTTCTGCCCGTATTTCTCTATTTCCTCGGGAGTTGCCTTGCGGTCGTGCAGTGGGCCGGACTGCCACATTGTGTAAATGAATTCATACGCAATGTCTGTCACCCATTTGTCTTTGTCGTCGAAAGAAAAACTCACGGTATTAACCCCGTCCTGCCAATTCTCGGCCCAGAAGAAACCGCGGTCGTCGTAGGGGATGTCGTGCTGCAGGGCTACCTTCCACCCGTCCTGCCTGTATGACAGATAGAATTTGCCGCGTCCCCTCTGGTCACCGCAAGTGCCGTACCGGTCGATCTTATTGCCGGTGTCGACCGGCGACTTGCCCAGACACATCCTCCAGTAATTGGCAAAGCCGTTGGGCATCGGCCCCTTTTCCGGGTGAACGCCCGCCCATTCAGCAAACTGCTCTATTCCGGCCTCGAACGAAAAGCGCCAGACATTCAGGGTAAGATATGCCTGAAGGTTATGCATCCAGGAGCCTTTGACATACCGCTGGTCAATAGTTTTATAGTCTCCCCAAGCTCCGGAAATCTCGACAATATGTTTTGTACCGGGTATACCCCAATGGTCCAATTTCAAGGAATAGCCCGGCATAGAACGTCCGTTGCCGGACCAGATAACGTTGCCGGACGACGTGGACAGGCTGCCAAGGCGCGCGTCGCCGGCCATAAAATCCCTGTCCCTGTGCCAGATTCCAAGGTCCAGGCTCAACGGTTTCCACTTGATTCCGGCATAGATCTCGTCCGGAATCACCTGAAAGGCCGAACTTTTGTCTGTCCGGCCGGCCAGCGACACCGCCCAATGATACTGGAAAGCATCTTCTTTATGATAAGCTTGCCCGGCATACGCCGATATAACGGCGCCGTTGCTCTCGGGCATTAGCCCGAACTGATTCGCCGTTGCCCAGAAAGGCATATTTCCGCCCGTACCGAGCGCCCCCAGCAACATTGTGTATGCTATAAAATCTTTCATCTTTCAAATCTCATTGTATTTTCACGTTTCCGGCATCGCCGCAGATTGAATTTCCAGACAGAGGCAAATAGTTTACTGTCAATTTCAGCGTACTGCAGCGGCCGTACAGAGTGGACTCGGAAAAGATGCGTCAACTCAATAGCGGTAACCTTTGGCAATACGCCAGAAATATTGATATACCCTGAACATCGGAGCCCAGAAAACTTCGCTGGCATTCAGCGGAACGAATTTCGCAAGGCGTTTCACCCTTCGCACAAAATGGTGGAAGAACGAGCGCCCCTTGTCATTGTTGCGTTTGTCATATTTCCCGAAATTGCCGGAGACAAGGATTTCCTCCAGC
This sequence comes from Bacteroidales bacterium, assembly GCA_024401895.1. Lineage (GTDB taxonomy): Bacteria > Bacteroidota > Bacteroidia > Bacteroidales > UBA932 > Cryptobacteroides. Next base: position 28,220 of record JAKSKE010000011.1, on the reverse strand, counting down.
ATAAGCCGACCTCTTTTCTCATCGGGAGGACATATAAGATACTCGTCGTCAAGAAGGAATACATTCTGCATCACCCACATCAAAGCCGAAGAGAATTTCACCAGAGAAAACCTTTTTATCGTTTCAAAAGCCTTTTTTCGGTCCTCTTCGGAAGAACGGATCAGGACATAGTAATAATCGAGCAGTTGCCTGAATCCGACACCCTCATCGAAAAGATGCCTGAAGATATGGAGAAGTATATATACGCAGTTGAATGAAGACGTAGCAACGGCAATTCCAAGCTCTTTGTTTTCATTGCGGAACTGGGTTTCGGCCTCTTCGGCGAAGAACTTCTTAAGCTTTCTGTCCGTAAACGGGTTGTTGAACCAGGATGGATGAAAATGTACCTCAACCTTAATCTTGTCATCAAAGAAGTCGGCGCCTATATGATGCATATAAAGCCTGTCAAGTTTCCATCCTCCACGTTTCAGGAAAGCAAGGATATCATCCCTTTTGCCATCCACCCACAAATCAATGTCTCCGCACTGACGTCTGCAAGAGTTCGGATACAGTATCGAAAGACCCTGCCCTTTCAGGACGCTAACAGCCATACCGGCATCAGAGAAAATGCTTTTGAGTTCGGGCATATGGGCATTCGACCGGAGGTTCCAGTTCTCTATCACCCAGGCATTCCCTGCGAACTTCATCAGAACATTGCGAGGCAGGGACTGTTCTTCCGGAAGATTCTCCACAACGTCAAAAATGACACCCACTAGCGCGTGCTTCTTTGCGAGGAAGAAAACCCTTTCCCACAATTCATCTGTCAACGGAGCATCCAGCGCAGCACGTTTTCCCACACCGCATTGCAGAAGCTGGAAGAATATGTTTTCAATATGCCTGCTCATCTCCTTTCAGTATTTGCCATATAGTCATCAAGAATATTTTTACGTCAAGTCCCATTGACCAGTGCTCTATATACCATATATCCCTCCTCACACGCTCTTCCATATCCCGCAGTTCCTTGTGCTCCCCCCTGCATCCGTTGACCTGGGCCCAGCCCGTAAGTCCAGGCTTGACGGCGTGGCGGACCATAAACTCGTCCACAAGCTCCGCATATTTCCTCGTGTCCACCTCCATATGCGGTCTCGGACCTATTATTGACATATCACCGTTCAGCACGTTGATGAATTGCGGCAGTTCGTCAATAGATGTCCTTCGGAGGAAATCACCGAACTTCGTCTTTCTCGGATCATCCTTTGTCGCCATTAGAGTATCGGCGTCCGAGTTCACTCTCATTGAGCGGAACTTAAGCAGCATAAATGGCTCACCTTTATACCCGGTGCGTTTCTGCTTGAAGAATACCGGCCCGGGGGAAGACAGTTTGATGCCAATTGCCGCAAAGATATAAAAGAATGGAAACAAAGTACATAAAAAGACGAAAGAGAACACAACATCGCACACTCTTTTCACAAGGATATTCAGTGGTTTGGCAAGCGGCTCATCCCTCAAATTCATTACAATCACGTGCCCGATTTCTGATACCGACATCGAACGGTTCAGATAGCCTTCCAGGTTCGGAACATAGAAAAAATTGATGAATAAGTTCTCACAACTTCGTATTATGTCATTGACGAGTTCAGGAGTGTCTGACGGATTCAAACAGCAATAGATATCCTTGATTCCATATTCGGGGATAGCCTTTTCTATTGCTTCACAAGAGCCAAGATATTTTTGCCCTTCCGGCACCTGCGTCTCATCTTCGGTGAAAAAGCCCATTATCGAATATGCACTGTACTGCCTGTCACTTATCAGGGTCCTGTACAGGCGCAGGGCATTGGGACCGGTTCCAACTATGGCAACAGTGATTCTGTTTCTTTTTAACGAAACGGTCACCGCACGCTGCACAAAGAAAAACAGAAGCGCTGCGACAAGCGAGACACAGCCCTCCAGCAGATAAAAGCGTCCGGCAAAAAGATCGAAGATGACGAAAAAAGAAAAGGCGAAAATACCCATCGCAAGCATTGCCTGTATTGATGTCCTGTATAAGATCTTGCGATAACTTGCATCCCTGCCCGCACAATCCACGGGAACCAACAGCGCAGCTATGAGATAACTTACGGTAAGGAAATATATCGCATAGTCCTTCAACAGAAGCGAGTCGCGTGTCTGAGCAAAATCGAAAAGCTGCCTGAGAATGAGGAACGCGGCAAGGAATATTGCAAGTCCTGCAATAGTCGATATGAATCTGCTTAGATTGTTTTTCATTTTACACTTGTTTCAATATATATAATAGAAGGTCCTGCCTTCAGTTCTGTTCCACTTATGCTGCGTCCGTACGCGTCATAATATTCCGCGCTCCGGGCAAAAACAGGTTCGTAGGCCATTTCCCGACCGGGTGTCCACACGGCCGTCACTTCCTTTCCATCAGGTTTTGTCCAACGGCAGACATACAGACCTTCATCGCTGACTGTAAGTTCGGGTCTTGTAGAGCGGTCCGGGCACATTTTCACGAGTGTCGCATACGCATTGTATGAGGGCTTGGGCGTAAAATCCCTGTGGACTATCCCGAAATGTGATTCAAAATCGTCCGGCGCATATTCGAACGAGCGGAGGTGATACCAGAAAACCTTTTCCATACCGAAGGAGAAAGCTATCAGAAACATCCTCGGAAGCCTTTCCGCCTGAGCCCTGAGGCTGACTCCCCTTTCCGCGATGTTGGAATTGGCTATGACATTACCCTTCAGTTCGCTGTTGAAACGGTACAGACCGGCAGTGACTCCGCGGCCATCGGTTTTCAGGCACACAAGTTCGTCCTTCCCCTTGAGATTTTCAACGGTAAGGTAACGTGAGTCTGCGGGAACCTTTTTCTGTCTTGCCTGAAGCGTCCAGGGGAATAACACGCCAATATGGAACAATTTGTAATACCTGTCCCCTACTGCTTCCCTTTTACCTTTTCCCTCATCCAACCTGTAATCGTAAAAGAGAGGAGCGCCTCCAGACAGCACTACAGTGCCTCCTCTCCTAACGTATGAGAGCAGAGCTTCGGCATACTGCATTGGAAACGCTTCGTCAAGCGAGGGGATCAAAACCGGAACGTCCTTCGGATTCAGCGAAGCCAGGCCTTCAAGCGAAACATATCTGACGTCCTTGTATCGCTCTGCACTGAGACAGTCGGATGGAACATAATAGCCTTTTTCGGCATCATATATGACCGCAACCGGAGTGTTCTCCACCTTCATTCCAAGACGCACAAGCGCCGAAGGAACGACGTAATTCAGGAAATCCTCCTCCCCGGATCCATAGCCCACAGTACTGTATCCGGTTTCAGTGAGCCATACCGGGCAGTCCAGGCCCCTTGCCGATATATCGGATTTCAGCGCGTCAAACATAGGAATCACCGATTCCGGCACAACGCCCCTTCCTGTGTAGATATGAATGTTCAGTATGTCGAACGAGCCTTTCCCGGCCTTGTCGAGATAATTCCGGAAATACTCGCATCCAACGTCGGCAAACCCTCCGGTCAGAACCTTCGAGCGGCCTGCCCGGCGCAACACCCGCGACGCCTTCCAAAACATCGTAGCATATTCCCCGGCATCCGGATATCCGGAAAGCGCATACTGAATGTCCGGTTCATTGATAACTTCCCAGAACCTGATGTCCGGGAAACGCTCCTTCATCGTTCCAACGTCTTTTAGCCAGCGGCTGTATGATTTGTGGCAAGTGACGATTGGAAGTATTGAAATATTCCTGTCGCGGCAACGCTCCACTACACGTTCATATATAGACAGATGCCTGTTGAACTCAGCGAAATCGGCATAGGTGTCGAAATCCGTTCTCACATTGCCGATTCCCAGTCTTTCCATAACATCCATATTCGCTTCGCAATACCGGAAGTCACGTGACTCCATACTTATATGGGAACAGATGCCGTAAGGGTTGTCCAAAACAGGTCCTGACTTGAAAGTCCTGGGCTGTGCGCACAAACAGATAATGCCGGTAAGAAAACTAATTGTTGTCAAAATAAATCTTTTCATACCGATCCGCAACCTTGTCGAAAGTATATTCAGATGCAATGACATTCCTGGAATTAATCCCCATTTCTCTGCGTAATCCGCAGTTCTGCCGCAATTCTTCCAATCTGGCCGTAAATTCGTCGGCAGAATTGCAAATATAACCACATTTCCCGTCTTCAACAATGTCCCTATTCCCTATCACGTTGCTCACAACACAGGGTTTGGAAAGATACATCGCTTCCAGGAGAGCTATGGGGAAGCCCTCCCACAAGGAAGTCATCACGAACACATCCGAGCCGGACAGAATCTCCAATGATTCATTCCTCTCTTTCCATCCCGTTATTTCCACATTCGAAGCATCCAGGACATCCCTCATCTCACCGTCTCCTATCCAGACAAATCTGCAATCTGGCATCATCCGGGCCAGTTCATTGAAGAGAGGCGGGTTCTTCTGGCACATAATCCGCCCACACGTGCATATGGTAAAGTTATCACTCCCGGTTCTTTCCCCGGCAAAGCCATCCAGAGATTCCGGATTTATGCCGTTACATACGCATTCCGGCTTTCCGCCGAGTTTCACGCTTTCCTCATATTCCCCTTTCCCACACGCAACCGTCACGGCCTTTTCGGCCAGAATGCGTTCAGTTGCGCGGAAACATTTTCTGAGCAGCCGCGGCGAATCCTGCTTGAGAAAAGAATAGCCGTGAGGAGTATAGAACATTTTGAATCCTATTGACGGCAGGGCCATCCTGCCCACAAAACCGGCGGCACTCGAATGAAGGTGGACAATATCCGGTTTTATTTCCTCCGCCCGTCGGCGCACTTCCCTGTATGCAAGCGGATTGAGCAATGTCTTCACCGCACCGTTGAAATGCTCTGCCTTTGTCAGATTCACTCGGCTGTCAAAGATTTCCGTCAACGACGTGGGCGTATGCGCCCTGAGGCCATAGAGTATATGGACTTCATTTCCGGCAACCTGATATCGCGTAAGATCTGCCAGGAAAGACAGTACGCCTCCGGCAAAAGACTCGACTATATGAAGTATCACGGCCATATTCTACAGACTTGACAATATTTCCAAACATTTTTTTGCGCTGGCGGCCCAGGAGTACCTTTTTACGTTTCTGAAGCCCCGGCGAATCAGGTCTTGACGCATTCCGTCATCCTCTGACAGCGCCTTCATCGCGCCCGCAATGGCATCCGGACTGTCCGGACTGCAGAAAAGCGCAGAATCTCCAAGCACCTCTGGAAGCGAACTGGTGTTGGATGAGATAACCGGAGCCCCACAAGCCTGAGCTTCCAGGGCCGGTAGCCCGAATCCTTCGTAAAACGAGGGGAAGATGAAAGCTGCTGCGCCCCTGTAATAATCGACCAACTCGGCATCGGATACCCGTCCCAGCAGCTTGATTCTGGGATTCCCCGACATTTGCTTCAGCCCTATCCTGCGAAACACCTTCGATTCCATATCCCCAATTATCAGAAGCCTGCAGTTCGATTTGCCGGAATCATATATGCCGTATGCCTTGATGATGGCTCCGAAATTCTTGTTTGCCTTGGCGGAAGAAACGGCCAGGAAATAATTTCCATTCCCGTTTGATGAGGTTGCAGGTATGAATTTATCATTCACCGCATTGTAAAGAACTGTGATTCTATTCCGGTCTAGGGAGAAATGCGAGGCTATTTCTTCACGCGAGAATTCACTGACAGTGAAAATGTGCCTCGCCCTGCGGCAAATGGTAGGGACGAAACAATTGTAAAAGAAACGGAATTTCCACGAAAAAGTATCCGGATATCTCACCCAGGTAATATCGTGGAGGGTAACCACATTGTTTCCATATAAGACCGGAGCTATGCTGCAGAGGTTCAACAGCAGCGGACACCCCTGTTTATGCAAATAGCGCGGCAGAGTGAACTGCTCCCAGAGATACCCTTTGGAACGGCCTATCACTTTCGCGCCAAGTTCGGCCGCGATATCCTTCTGGACAATGTCGTGCGGCGTCACAAGGCAGAATTCTCCCGGACGCATTCTGATGAGCTGCCGACAAATCTCAATGGCGAAACGGTCCACCCCAGTCAATTTTCTCGTAAGAAATCTGGCATTAACATATATCATTGATAAAGTCAGTTAACTTGTTATACATAAGGGGTTGGTCCGTCATCTCCGCCACGCTTTCCCCGCAGTTAGCAGACAACGAAGCGAGCAATTCCCTGTCACCATACAACTGTTTCAGGATTTTCGCCAGTGCGGAGATATCACCAGGTTCGAAACGAAGTCCGTTGATTCCTTCTTTCACAATTTCAGGCAGTCCCCCTATATTTGAAGCGACTACAGGAACGCCTGCGGCACAACTTTCAATAGCCACTGTGGGGAAAGTATCAGGCCACAGCGACGGAACTACGAGACAATCAATTCTGCTATAAAAATCCCGGCTATCCATAAAACCGAGGAACTCTGTCTTTTCGTTACCCATCGACCTCAGAGAAAGCCCATAATCCTTATCATTGCATCGTCCCGCTATAAGCAGCCGTGCATCAATTCCGGATTTCACGAAGGCCTGAACCAGTATATGAACGCCTTTCACCCGAGTTAGGGCACCTATATATCCAATTGTCAATTCTCCTTTTGTCCTTGCCCGGGGACCTGACAAAGGAAGATTCCTGGCATTATGTATCACGCGGACTGGTACTTCGTGAAAATATCCGAGCAACGCCAGTCTCCCTGCAACATAATCGCTGACAGCCACGACACCATTCACCATAGAAGACATTCTTCTGGCATTTGCCTTAAGCAGAGAGCATTTCAGGCATGGTTTTTCGCAATATTTCACCCCGTCGCAGCAAACAGACCTCAGGCAAATCAGGTACTGGTCATGTATATATTGGAGGATCTTCACGCCAGACATGGAAAGGACATCCCATACTGATACGGACAAACCGGCGAGATTGTGGCAGATTGCAAGCTGAGGCTGCTCCACGGTTATGATTTCTTCCAGATATCTGGCAATCTTCCGGTTATATCTGTCCTTGAGATGCCACAGCATATTGTCCAGGGAACCATGCGAGGGCCAGTCTTCAGGCCAATACCTGTTACTAAATGGGATTCTGAAGACAGTTATGCCAGAGACCGTCTCCTTAATGACCGTTTTCATCTTTCCAAGACAAACTACAAAAACGTCATAACCCATTGAAGACAATGTATGAGCCTGTTCACGAACAATTACTTCGGCGCCTCCTATAACATCAGGGAAATAGAAAGAATTGATCAATGCAATTTTCATATTAAGGTCTAAGTATTTTAATGAATGACTCTGTCAGGTTTTCCCACAAAAAAGGACTCAAGTCAGGCTGTTCGAACGGCTTGTCACAGTATGATTCTATCGCTTCCACCCATTCCTTTTCATCCCATGATTCAATGAGCAAACCTCTGCCACCGACCACCTCGCTCATAGCGGAATTGTCCGGAGAAATCACGCGACAACCGCAAAGCATAGCCTCAAGTTGAGGCAGTCCGAATCCCTCGTTAAGGGATGTACTGACATAACACTCGGCAAAATTGTAGAATTTTACAAGTTCCTCGCTTGTGACATATCCGCAGAAATGAACGCTTTCCTCCGGAAATTCAGGTAAATTTACAATATCGGCGACATCGGAATTCTTCCACCCCTTTGCTCCTACAACAATCAATTGAAAGCCACGCTTATACAACTGTGGCATAAGTTTCAGCAAGAAAGAGAGGTTCTTTCTCGGTTCAAGGCTTCCTACAAAAAGCAGAGGGCGCCCGCTTATTCCAAATTTTTCGAGAAACTCTTTCCTGTCAGACTCGGACAAATGGAGGTTACGGAACACATCCGCATCCGACCCACTTCCAACCATAGCTATCTTTGATGCCGCTTCTGGAAAATATCGTATGACTTGTGACGCGGTATAATCGGATACGCACCACAGAAAATCCGATTGGCGTATGGATCTGGAAAAGAAAAGACGGTTAGCAAGGCGGTTTCTGAATTCCATTGTCTGGGCGAAATCTATTGCTACAACATCGTGGACAAAGGTTATTGTCCGTATCCCGGACGGCAACCACAACGGCAGTTCCGTTTTGATAGACAGAAAATGGGTAACGCCATACATCTTAGCCAGAAATGGGAAATATATGTTGTACCAAAGGATTTTAGGCAAGTGTTCAGAAACAAACTTACGACAGACAACAGTCACATTGGGAAAACCCCCGTAATCACGATTAAGAGAATCATCAAAACCTGACGGTGTAAACAGTACCAGTCTGATTTCGGGATGCAACTTCAGCATCGAATCCAACAGACAACGAAGCACACTGGCTATTCCTGTTATCTTGTATGTGAACTGCCTGCAGTCGATAGCAATAACAATCGGTTCCTCTTTCATTACTTTGTCCGTTTTGTCCTTAATGTCAGCGGTAGATACAGTATCGCATGCAGACTGGCATATATCAGATAAGACCAGCGTGGCAACGTTTTTCTAAAGTAAATGCGTTCGCTGAGGTATTGGATTTTCTTTCTCCAGTCAGATTGAGGCGACCCCGTAGTCCCTCCTTCGAGATGACATATATGACGGATTGGAATGATTATGTTTCTCAATCCTGCCTTCTTCCATCTGAACTGTAGTTCCGTCTCTTCATAATAGAGGAAAAATTCCGGATCGAATTCGCCATACTTTTCAAATGTATCCTTTCTGGCCATAAGATCAGCTCCGGCTACGAAATCGACATCGAAGAAACCTTCCTCAGGAACCACATCGTATGTTATTGACGGCATTTGATAAGGTAATTTCTTCCCTACAAGGTGAGCGCAATGCTGAGAAAACACCATCCACAATATCTTCCACGGATTGTGAAAGTATGCCGATGAGAATGAATCATTGCCATCTTTATCCAAAAGTACTGTCCCCAACGCTCCGATTTCAAGTTTCGATTTCTTCATATAATCCCACATCTCGAATACAGCGTTACCTAAAAGCAAGGTATCTGAATTGAGAAGAAGCACATACTCACCTCTCGCAGATTTCAGCGCCAGATTATTGGCCATACCGAAACCGATATTCTCTCCTGCCTCTATAAACTTTATCCTCCTGTCAGCAGCGAGCAGTGATGCCGAGTCATCCTTCGAGGCATTGTCCACAACGATCACCTCGAACTCCACACCGCTTGTCCGCTCGAAAATGCTGTCAATGCATTCGAGCGTCATGTTACAGGTGTTATAATTCACTATTATTATCGATACATCCATAGCAAAGAGCGGTCAAAAAAGAAATGATAAGGAAGAAAATATGAAGTCTCGCCACAATTATCCGAATAAAACAGATAAACGTATACAAGGCATATCGCTATCATGGACCACCATAACAATGATTTATGAACCATCGTAGCAGATGGCAGAGATGGCAGAGCACCTATTGCTCCGGTCAAAATGAAAAAAGATGTCATCCTGTCAACCAGCGGGTAATTCCCTAACATGCAGTAAATCACAATGCCGGTTACGAAAAATTTTCCGAAAAGTTCACGCTTCCGGTCGCCTTTCTCAATGGAAAGGACACATAGTGCGCCAAGTATACCGAAAACGATGAATGAAGCAGGATTGGCTTCTCCCATTTCAGTTGCATCTGAGATATATGAGGTAACTCTTTCCAATAATTCCAGAGGAGCAATAAAGGAAGCAAATAGTCCTGCCAATTTTGAGGCAAAAAATCCTCCTGACACAGCTGCGATTGCAAGAATGATGAGACATACCTTCTTGTTGAAAGGCAGAAACAGGACCACGGACGCGATTATCAGGACCAGATAGCTTGTGCTGTGGCTCAGCAATGCCATAAGCGCCAGGACAAAAACCCACAGTTTCCATCGGCGCGGCCTCTCAAGATATACGAACACCATCCAAAGGAGAAAGGACGTGGCGAGGGCCTGCCTCATAGTTATCATTTCAAGCAGCCAGCAACCAGGAAGGAGAATAACAAGCAGCAGGCTCAATTCTTTCTGCGATGAATAACGATATATTCCATATAGTATCGGAGCCATACATATCAGTCTCATCATCAGAACAAAGAACAGGTCCGACTTCGGGAAAAGCCACAGCAGCCAGCAGACAAGCGAGAGTCCTGGCTCGAAGCCGTAGGTCGTATTTCCCGGCGTCCCATAATTGGAGGAATTCAAATTGTTGTAGAACCTGATATAGTTCGGAATGTCATCCTGATAATTGACCATAGTCGGGTCATATGACCTGAAAGTCATAATGAAAAGAACCATCGCCACACACAGCCAGAAAACCCTGTTATCCTTCTTCCCCAGCAGGGACTGGTAGAGGAAGCAGCAGAAGACAAAGGCTATGAGGGCAAGGTATATCACGCTCTCCTGAGTTTATCGATTATACTTCCGCACAGCTCCACAAGGAGCCCGTTGCGGATAAATAGCATATTAAGCAAAATGAACTCTATGCCCACCACGGCAGTCCCAATCCCGAGCCGAAGCCAATTGTTCTCCATTGCCGTGAACAGCAAGGCCAGGCTTGCCACATAAACGAGCGACTTCGCCAGTTCAACAAGCAGTTGCTTGAAATCCAGCGTGATACCGATATTCTTCTTCACGAGGACAAGCCCGGCAATCAGCACCGCAAGTTCGGAAAGACCCCAGGAGACTGCAGACCCGATTGCCCCAATATGCGAAGTCAGCAACAAGTTGACTCCCAGTCCAACTACGGCACCAACGCTGCAGACAATGATGACTCCTTTGTTTGAATCCGAAGAAAGCAGGAACTGGCTTATCACTATTTGTTCTACTGCAATCACCAGAAGCAGGAATACAATAATCCTGAATGCGGGCACAGCCCCCTGGTATCCGTCTCCGGCAATCAGAAATACGATATCCTCAGCAAAGAAAAGACAGTAGATTACCAAGGGGATTGCAACGGCGCAAAGAGCGCTGAAGATCCTGTCCGTGATGTTTTGGAGATGCGACATCTCGCCCTGCTTGAGAAGGTAACTGACACGTGGCACCATAACGGTAGTGAATGCCGTGAACACCGCCATCAGGACAGTGTGGAGCTTGGTGGCGACACCGAAATAGCCGACCTGGGTATCATTTGAAACAAGACCGAGATAAACGGTGTTAAAACTCGTATACATTGCCGTCAGCACTGAATACACCCCAAAGACCAGCACCGGAATAAAATATACGCCAAGCCTGATGGAAGAAAACGAAAATCTGACGAACTTACCTGCATATATCCAGTCCAAAACCCCTCCGACGGCAGTTGTAGCACACATCAAAGCAAAATACATCAACGTGTCCGATTTATCCCTCACAAGCAGCAGGACCGCCACAACATACAGGAATCTCACACCTACCGACCGCAGGGTAATGAACTTGAACTCCTGAATTCCCTGGAAAAACCATTCTATCAGAAAAAGGTTGAATATAATCTTGCCCACTCCGACCAGGAGATAGCTCTTGTACGGGAAAAAGAACGGCACGCAAAAGGTCAGGACACAGAGAATCACAATAACGGCGGCCGAAAGTATGCAGTTGATGGAGAAAAGGCTGGAAAATACCTCGGCACATTTCTCCCTGTCATTCCCCTGGCGCGCAATCTCCCTGACGCCATAAACCGAAATTCCGAGAGTTGAGAGGATGAGGGCGTAATTAATAAGGTTATCGACAAAATTGCATATTCCTATGTTCTCAACCCCCAGCACCCTCGTTACATACGGATACGTGATAAGAGGGAAAAGGAAGTTGAAGAAGGTGAGAACCAGATTATATGCAAAATTCTTCCTTACTCCCATAGCCTTCTTACAATGAAATACAGGATGCAGACAAAAAGGAACACAAGCGAGAATCGGAGCATACATAGCAGGGTGCGCGGTTCGGCCGCTTTCAGCACAACCATAGGAGGCTGGAGCACACGGAATGCAGGTACCATAGAATCGGCGTTGAGCTGCGAAAGTTTGCTCTGCAGGTACATCTGCGTATAAATCTCCATATCCATCTGTATCTGGGCCAATTTCTGTTCCATTTCAGTTTTACCAAGGGCTGTGGACATATCCATATTGCTGTCGTATGCATAAGCATACTCCATCCTATCCTTCAGAATACGCTCTTTCTCCTGCTCACAGGCCTCCTTGATAAACAGATAATTCTCTGTGTTCTTTTCAGACCTGTAGGCCTGAATATGGCGGTGCAGATTATCCACGATAGCGGAAGCCGTCTGGCAGGCCACAAGCGGGTCCTGCATCCTCACCCGAACAACGGTACGCCTGGTGATATGGGAGACATCCGCCACAACATTTCCGGCAAAGCCGTGTATGAGTTCCATCTCATCCTCGGTAAGGACACCGGCGGCGGCCGCTTCGGCTCCACTCTGTCCCACAGCCCCCTTGAGAGATTTGCTCAGCCGGCCGGGAAGTCCCGTAACCAGCCCCCACCACGGTTGTTTCTGATGGTTCAACAGATAATCCCTAAGCGTGGTCGTCAGTCCCCCGTCAAGCGTAGAGACCTCGATGTCCAGAATTTCCTCCAGAAAAGGCTCGGACATTATTATGTCTCCGTAGAAAAGCGGCTTTAGGGCATCGGAAGAAAAATCAAGGCTTGCGCCCACAAGCGCGGATATACTCTTCAGTTTCGAAACGGACACACTTGTATTCGAGGCTTCAGGCAAAAGAACCGCCGCCGAATCGTATTGCTTCGGGACCGATATGGAATAAACAAGGCCGCACAGCACTCCGGCAGCCATTGCGAGAAGCGCGGGACGCCAGAATTTATTTTTCTTCCGTAACAGCACTCTTAAATTCATCCTTGAAGAACATTACCCAAACACATGAAACCGCAAAGGCAAGGAAAGTCAGGATGAAGACAGTCTTCACTCTTGACGGATGGCCCTTATACGGCAGGACGGCAGGCTGTATCACTGCAAGCACCGGCTTGTTTTCCTGAGCCTTGATTCTCGCGGCCTGTTCCTTCTTCGCTATCTGCTCGTACAACTGGGACGCAAGACTCATCTCATTTCTGAGCCTTTCCTGATAGAGTCTTGCCTGCTGCCCGGACAAGCCCTGACCTGAATCCATTGCACGGGCATATCTGGTCTGTGCTTCGTAGAATTCATTCTGAGCCTGAGACGTCATAACCTGAAGATACTCTAAGTCGATGTCTGACTTTTCATAATAGTAGCCACGGAGATAGCCATCGAGGCCCGATATGACCTGGGAGCACAGAGCGGCTGCAACCTGGGGGCTGCGGGATGTCACCTTGATTTTCACCAGATTGGTCTTCTTATCCACACTGACATCAATGTCTCTCCTGACGCGGCGGAGAATCCTGTCCTCACGCCTTGAGAGCCGCTGTACGTCGAATGACAACGGAATAGTGTCGTTCCGTTCCCTATAAAAAAGTCCCTTCCTTTCGTAATTGAGTTTGTAATCATAGAGATTAGTATGGACGGAGTCCCCATTGTGGAGAAATGTCACGTCCATTGCCATCAGTTCCGCAATGAAGGGGTATGACCGAATAATGTCCGGAAAGACTTCCGGGTATATGGCATCTGTGTTGTTCTGGAGATTGGCAAGAGCTGCACCGATGGAACTCAGGGACCCCAGAGACGTCTTCTGGTTCACCGCCTCCGGCATCACCTTGGCAACGACATCATATTTTTTCTTCACAGTCACTGCCATAAGGATTCCAAGGAGAAAGCCCGCGGCTGTCACTATGAAAACGGTTCTTCTGTATTTCCACAAGCGGGAGAACAAACTGATGATATTGGTATCCATTAATTTGAAAGTTTGCTACGCATTCAAAAGTTATAATAAAAAAACACGGCAAGCCATCGTGCTTGAAACAATGAATTCTACCTCTTCATTAAACTGACTATTGTTGCAATCATTGTGGTAACCGATGCGGCGGCGGAGCCAATGCCGACCCACTCGCCCACCGTTGTCTTCTGGCGCTCGGGCCTGATGGGAACTATAATTTCATCTCCGGCACAGATCCTGGCGCCAAGACCCACCGACACCTTTCCGTTCATATGAACCACATACACCTTGGAACGCTTGGCCTCGTTGCTGTAACCTCCGGCCTGGCGAATGTAATAGTCCACACCCTTTCCGGGAATATAGTTTACTGCGTTGGGATACAGCACTTCTCCCTGAATGCGCACCGTATTGGTAAGCGACGGGATTATGAGCTCATCGCCGTCGTGCAGGATAATGTCGTCGGCGCTGCCGGGAGAATCAATGGCATTCTGCAGATTGATTCCAATGGAATATGTCTCATTGATATTGAGTTTGTTCACCATTGTACTGTCCCGCTTGTTGCCTCCCCGCTTCACAAGGTTCATCATATTCCGGCGCACGTTGCGCTCGTCCTCGGTGACCTTGCGTTTAAGCATAGCGCCGCCGATATAAGCATTTACGGTAGGACCGCCGGCCCTTTTGAAGAGGGTGGAGATTCTTTCCTCGTTCGTTACCAGGGTATATTCGCCGGGGAAGGTGGCTTCTCCCGAGATGCGCACGCAACGCTGCTCTATGTATGAAGGGCTTTTCCTGACCGAAACAATATCGTAGGGAAGGAGGGTAAAATCGGCATCACCTTCAACCACAAGGCCGTTTTCCATACTGAATGTAAACACCTTGGCAAGAGTGTCGGCCGACTCCGTGCTCACATTGTCGATAATTCTTCGGGACACGTCAACCTTTGCCAGGGACGCTCCGTCTTCGAGGCCTCCGGCCAGAAGGATAAGGTCCTGGACCGTAATGCCGTCGGCATATTCGTAATTGCCGGGTTCCCGCACATAGCCTTCAATTCTGAGGTCACCCTTCGGGTCCAGCTTAAGTTCATCGGACACAATAAGCACGTCGTTGGGGCGCAGGATTATGTCTTCGGCCTTGCCTTCCAGGATGGCCCCCAGAGGCACAGCCTTGATTTCCAGCTGCCTGTCCGGCTGTTCGCGCACCAGTTGAGCACGGGTAAGGAAAGCTTCCTCGAGCGGCCCTCCGGCACGTTCTACAAGCTGGCGGAGGGTGGCAATGCCGCCTCCGAGTTCATAAGTTCCAGGACGGGAAACGCAGCCCTTGACCTGAACCATATTGGCATACAGCGTGCGCTGCTCGTTCACATAGGCCGTAATAATATCGCCGTCCCGCACTTCTACATTGGCAAAATTGTCCCTGGAAACCGAGTGTACGTCGCCTTTTGTTCCGTTCCTGTGCTGCACCATAACCTCCTTGTCGTATGCTGCCGAGAGGAATCCCCCCGTAAACTTCACAATGTCGGACACCTTGTCTCCTGGAAGAACCTCGTAATACATAGGGCGCTTGAAGCCGC
Organism: Bacteroidales bacterium; assembly: GCA_024401895.1. Classification (GTDB taxonomy): domain Bacteria; phylum Bacteroidota; class Bacteroidia; order Bacteroidales; family UBA932; genus Cryptobacteroides. The sequence continues at coordinate 12,890 of JAKSKE010000011.1, read as the reverse complement.
CGTCGGTCTCAACCAGAGCCAGATAAGGTGGAACTATAATTATGTCTTCGTCCTTGAGGGATACGTTGCCGACCTTCCGGCCGTCGAAAATCATTGAATAGAGGTCAACCGTAGAAATAACTTCACCGTTGCGGGACACCGCAATGTTTCTTACCGAACCTATGTCGGTGATTCCGCCCGCAAAATGCAGCGCATTGAAAACCGACGACAATGAAGAAAGCCGGTATGTACCGGGCATCTTCACCTCTCCCATAACGTGCACCAGGATGGAACGGATGTTTCCAAGCGTAAGGCTCATCTGCGAAGCCGCATCGGGCCCGTTCAGAGAATATTTTGCCGACAACACCTTCCTGAGTTTCTTCTCGGCCTGGTCTATGGTGAGCCCGGCCAGCATAACGGGGCCAGACTGAGAAATTATTATACGGCCTTCGGGCGAGATTTTCTGCCGTATGGACGCCTCATTGACACCCCACACGTCAATAATGACCTCGTCTCCGGGGCCAAGGACATAGTCGCGCGGGGTAGCCATATTCACGTTGGGCTCAAACGAAAGTTTGTTCTTGCCGAATATGTCGTGGCCGTATATCACCACTTTCTTTTCCTCATCCTTAAGGACAACGGTCTTAACCGTATCCTGCTCCTCCATACGGAAATCCTTTTTGTCTTCGATTGTAGCCGAAACCGCCGAACGCTCGCGGATTTCGCGTGACGACACGTCCAGTGTATTTGTCTTTACGGACGAGTATTCGGTGCCGTCGAACTGCTTGCCGGAATAAGACTGCATCACACGCTTAGCCTGGGAAGCAGTGACTCCCTTGGCCAGCAGCTCGGTGGTCAGCTGTTGCTTGGATTTACCGGAGTTCACCCCCTGTATGACGTAATTGAGCAAGGCGTCGTCGGTCATCTGACCAAAAGCACAGAAGCCGGTACAAACAACTGCAAAAAAGATGGCAATCGATTTCTTTGTCATATAAAAGTCTTTTGTTCAAAAACGTGTAAAGTTAGGAAAATTATTTGGGATATGCGCATTTCTGCCCACATCTAAACCACGGGGCACAAAAGGAGAATTCATAACTTAGTGCCGAACCTCGCAAATTTAGAAAAAATTCACCGATTTTTTTTAAATTTGTAGGATTGTGCAAAACCACAGAACAGAATTGAACGAAATGAAAATCAACAGATACTATAAAGTTGCGGGACACAGTTTTGCAATCTGCCTGCGCGAAGGCTCAAAACTGTGGGAATCGCTTGGGCAGTACTCGGGTTTTGAAACGGATGCGGCCGGTGCAGCAGACCCCCTCTTTACCCTTGAACTGATGGGCGGGCCCACCAGCGGCGAGCCTCTCCCCCATTTGCCCCAGCTGCACACCGAATACGATTCTCCCACCGAAGACGGAGAAACCGTAATAAAGCTTTTCACCACCGCCGACAAAGAACTCACCCTGGTTGAAATGGCAGTTGACCACCGTTGCCCCATTTGCGCCAAACTCCTGTGCGACAAGCAGTTCAAGCACGGCAGACTATACCTTTGCACCAACAGCCTCAGCAGCGCCGTATTCGCAGTGAACAACTCGGCAATGCTGCTGTACGCATTCACCACCACCTCGCTGGACACCTTGGAAATGCACTCATCGGTAGTTGTGAACGGCGGAAAGGCCTTCCTTTTCCTGGGGCACAGCGGCACCGGCAAAAGCACGCACAGCAGCCTGTGGCTCAAGCATATAAGCGGCAGCGAACTAATGAACGACGACAACCCCATAGTAAGGGTCCTGCCCAACGGAAAGGTAGTCGCATACGGTTCGCCCTGGAGCGGCAAAACGCCCTGCTACAAGAATATCGAGGCGCCGGTAGGAGCCTTCGTCCAAATAAAGCAGTACCCGCAGAACGAGATTCGCCGGATGCCCCTGCTCGAAGCCTACGCCACCCTGTATTCGTCGTCGTCGGGCTATAAGGCCGACGAAGCAATGGCCGACGGGCTGCACTCCACAATGGAAAAGGTAGTGACCGGCATTCCTTTTTACGAACTGGCCTGCCGGCCCGATGAGCAAGCCGCAATCCTTTGTAACTCAACGGTATGCAAGTAACCCTGCCAAACGAGATACTGCTTGCCGAAGTGGGCGCGATGCTCTCTGAGGGAAAGGACGTGGTGCTTATGACCAAGGGGTGGAGTATGAATCCCACCATCGTGGGCGAAAGAGACAGCGTGCTGCTCAGGAAAACCGGAAGCCCGCAGGTTGGAGACATTGTACTGGCCCGCCTGAGCCCGAAGCATTACGTACTGCACCGCATTGTTGCAATCGACGCCGAGAAGGTCACCCTTATGGGCGACGGGAACCTCACCGGGCAGGAACATTGCACCGCCGGCGACATTCTTGGAACGGTGCAGAGGGTCCTCCCCCCGCGGGGAAAAGGCTTCGTTCCGGGCAAGGCCTCCCTATGGAGAAAGACCGGCCCGCTTACCCGCCGCATAGTGCTGGGAATTTACCGCCGCAGCATTCTGAAGATTCTGATGCTGGGCGCAAAAGACAGAAAACAAAGTCATATATAATATATTGTTATGAAAAAGAATGCAGGATTCAGAATGCGCAAGTTAGGCCGCGAGTACATAGTTGTTGCCGAAGGACGCAACCTGGTCAACTTCAACAAGATGATCTCTTTTAACGAAAGCGCCGCCTACCTTTGGGAAAACGTAACCGACGAGTTTACGGTTGATGACCTCGCCCGTCTGCTGCTCCAGAATTACGAAGTGGACGAAGCCACCGCCGCCAAAGACAGCGAGAGCATTGCCCGCAGCTGGATTGAAGTGGGGCTTGTGACAGAATAAGCCCTTATGAAGGATTTCGTAAACGGACTCAAAGGTATTGCAGTCCTGTACAAGCCGTTGCGCTGGCGCATTGCGCTGAGCGTCTTCCTGGGGCTGCTCAGCATCTCGGCCTCACTCGTCTTCGTGTGGCTGAGCAAGGTTCTGGTCGACATTGCGACCGGAGTCAGGGACAGCGACATATATCTGTACGTATGGCTTATGATTGGGGTGATTCTGTTCAGGATTCTAATTACCCTTACCAGCTCCTACTGGCTCAATCTCACAATGATAAAGGCCAGGAACGATATGCGCTACAACACCTTCGCGCACGTGCTGGCAAGCAGTTGGAACGGCAGGGAGGCCTATCACAGCGCCGACGTGCTGAACCGCATACAGGAAGACATCCGGGTAATGATAGACCTGGTGTGCGTGCGCATTCCCGACATTGTAATTACCGGCTGCCAGCTGGTTGCGGCATCGATTTTCCTCATCAGCCTGGCCCCCGGGCTGCTGTGCGTACTGGTAGCTCTTATGGTTGTGGGAATAGTAGGCTCCAAAATGTTCTACAAGACCCAGAGGGTAATTACAAAGCGCATAAGGGAACTCGACAGCAAGAGTCAGCAGCATATTCAGGAGAACCTGCTCAACCGGGCCCTGGTTCTCACCCTGGTGGGAGTTGAAAAAGTACTCGCCCGCTTTACCGTAATTCAGGACGATATGGCCAAAGAATCGGTCAAGCGCTTGAACTACGGTTCCTTAGCCCGCGGTTTTATGAGCCTCGGCTATATGGCCGGATACACCGCCGCCTTCCTGTGGGGAATATTCGGAATCCGCAACGGCGACGTAACCTACGGTATGATGACCGCCTTCCTGCAGCTCGTGAGTCAGGTTCAGGCTCCCATCTCGCAGCTCAGCAGCCACATCCCAGCCTTCATCCAGGCCCTCACCTCCGAGGAACGGCTGTCCGAACTCACCGTCCTGCCCGAAATCACCCTCACCAAGGGAAAGACCCTGCAGAGCGCCCCGGCAATCGAATTCAAGGGAATAGACTTCTGCTATCCGGGCGACAGCCAGATTATTTTCAAGGACTTCAACCACCGCTTCCCCGCCGGCGGACTTACGGTAATTATGGGGCCTACCGGACGGGGTAAGAGCACCCTCATAAGAATGGTTATGGGCCTGCTGAAGCCGCAGCGCGGAGAAATTGTCTTCGAATGCGGAGGAAAACCCGCGGGCGCCGCTGCAATGAACAACTTTATGTACGTCCCCCAGGGGAACAGCCTGTTCAGCGGCACCGTGCTCGACAATCTGCTTATGGGCAAAGCCGATGCCGGCGAAGATGAGATTCGCCGGGCACTGCACATTGCGGCCGCCGACTTCATCTACGACCTCCCCGATGCCCTTCAAACCCGGTGCGGAGAGTCCGGAAACGGGTTGAGCGAAGGTCAGGCGCAGAGAATCGCCATAGCCCGGGCCCTGCTTCACGAAGGCACCATACTCATACTCGACGAGGCCACCAGCGCCCTGGACGTAGAGACCGAAAACACTTTCCTGGAAAGACTCACCAAAGAGTTCCGCGGCCGTAAGACAGTGCTGTTCATATCGCACCGCGACCGCGTGAACGCCTATGCCGACGAAATACTGACCCTATGAAAATTGCCATCCTCACACTTGGATGCAAGCTTAACTACGCCGAATCATCCACCTACGAACGGGCCTTCATAAAGGCCGGATTCCAGGTGGTACCCTGGCAGCAGAAGGCCGACCTGTACCTCATAAACACCTGCTCGGTAACGGCAACCGCCGACTCCAAGTCGCGCAATCTCATACGCAAGGTTCACAGAATAAACCCCGACGCCCGCATTCTGGTCACCGGGTGCAGCGCCCAGCTGCGCTTCGACGAAATAAAGGCCATCGAAGGAGTGACCGAAGTCTTCGGCTGCGACCGGAAACACCTTGTCTGCGAGGCATATTGCGGCCCCGGCGAATACACCGGCAACGTATTCCCCGCCTACAGCACCGGCGAGCGCACCAGGTCCTTCCTCAAGGTGCAGGACGGATGCGACAACTTCTGCAAATACTGCACTGTCCCCTACGCCAGGGGCCGCAGCAGAAACGTGCCAATAAGCGTTTGCGTAGCCAACGCCAGGGAAATAGCGGCGCACGGCGTAAAGGAAATAGTGCTTACCGGGGTGAACACCGGCGACTTCGGGCGCAGTACGGGAGAAAGTTTCCTGGACCTGCTGAAAGCCCTGGAGAAAGTGGACGGAATAGAGCGTTACCGCATCTCTTCCATTGAGCCGAACCTGCTGAGCAACGACATTGTTGACTGGATAGCCGGCGGAACCAAATTCCAGCCGCACTTCCATATTCCCCTGCAAGCCGGCAGCGACCCTGTGCTGAAGGCAATGGGAAGGCATTACGACACCGCCTTTTTCAAAGAAAAGATAGACTACGTGCGTTCCCGGATGGAAGGCCCGGGGAAGCCCGAGGTCTTTTTCGGCATAGACGTTATGGCGGGCCTTCCGGGCGAGACGCCAGAGTTGTTTGAGCAGGGTCTGCACTTCATTGAAGAAATCCGGCCCGCCTTCATTCACGTATTCCCCTACTCCCGTCGTCCGGGCACGCCGGCGGCATCCTTCCCGGGGCAGGTGGACGACGCAACCAAGCGCCTGAGGGTGGAACGGCTCCAGGAGCTGTGCGACAGGCTGCACCGCGAGTTCGGGGAACGGCATCGGGGCCAGAAGTGCAGCGTACTTTTCGAATCCCGGGAAAAGGGAGGGAAAATGAGCGGATACACAGCCAATTACATTCGCATAACAAGAGATTACGACCCCGCCAGGGTAGGCAGGATAGTGGAGGAAACAATATGAAAGTCAAGCTAACTTTTTTGGGCACCGGAACCTCATCCGGCGTGCCTATGATAGGCTGCGACTGCCCGGTATGCCGGTCGGCCGACCCCCGCGACAACAGGCTCAGGGCATCGGTGCTGGTAGAGTACGGCGGATTGAGCATTCTGGTGGACTGCGGGCCCGACTTCAGACAGCAGGCGCTGCGGGCCGGAATCCGGCATCTCGACGCCATCCTGCTCACCCACAACCATATGGACCATACCGGAGGCTTGGACGACACCAGGGCCCTGAACCTGTGCGAGGGGCATCCGGTCAACATATACTGCGAGCCCTACGTAGTGCGCTCGCTTGAAAAGATGTACGCCTATGCCTTCGCCCAACCCCGATACCCCGGCTCCCCCGAATGGCACGTGCACGAGATAGGAAACAGCCCTTTTACCGTAAGGTCGAACGAGGGCGACGAAGTCATCTGGTGGAAGAGCGGCGTAGGATACCAGCATCGGCCGGCGCTGGAGGGTGTTCCCGAAAAAACCGTAGAGATTGTTCCCATACAGGGATGGCACCTCAAAGACAAGAGCATTTCTGTACTGGGATACCGATTCGGCAACATTGCCTACCTCACCGATATGTGCCTTCTCCAGGACGACGAACTCGCCAAACTGCAGGGGCTGGACGCAGTGACCCTCAACTGCGTAAAGATACAGCCCCACCGTTCGCACTTCTCGCTTCAGGAGTGTCTGGACCTGTTCGAAAAGATAGGTGCGAAACGCTCTTATATAACACACGTTTCGCACCTTCTCCCCTGCCACTCCCAGTTCGAGGAAATGTTGCCTCCCGACGTACACGCCGCCTATGACGGCCTGGTTCTGGAAAGCGAGTAGCAGTTCCGCTATTTAACCGTCACCACTTTTACCAGCGTATCGGTGGAGCCGTCAGAATTCTTCAGGGTTGCCTTAATTGAGTAAGTGCCGGCGTTGGAGAACGTTACCGAATTGTCTGTCAAGGCGCTCCCGTTCACAGTGAAAACAATGTCATCGATGCTGTCCGGGCGGGTGTAATGCCCGAACACAAGCCTGGGATAAAAGACATAGCCTGCAGGAACCTCCGAGTCAACGTCTATGAAAGGGATGTCGAATGCTCCCATAGGGCCGCAGTTGGCATCATAGATATCTACCGGAACCCATTCATCCCCGGCTTCCCTGTAATACAGGGCTATGCGGTCGCCCAAGGCAACGGGGCCGTTAATCTTGCATTTAAACGTATGGGATGTGTAATAGTTCATTTTCAGTGACAGACTGTACGGAGTGCTTATGAACTCCTTCACTGTTCCGTCCATAGATACCAGTGCCGGCTGAACGTCTCCTTTGAAAGGCCCCGAGGTCCAGTTTACAATCTCTTTGAAAGCCACCGAAAAATCCTTGCCGGGCTTCACCTCACCGCTCACGAGGGTTGTAGAAGAGAACTGCACAAGCAAAGGATTTACAACGTCGGGCGTAGAATTGGGAACAAGACCTAGAATGGCCGAGTCGTAGGAACTGAACACATACCCCGTATTTCCGCCCAAATAATTCACCGCATACCACGCATTGCAATAGCCGCCCCAACCCCAGTTGATATGAATCTCGTTATTTGAATTGTATCCATCGCAAATAAACTGGTGGCCACCCTCGCCGCCATTGTCTTGACCACCATACATAAGCGGATGATTGTAGTCTATCTCCCTTTTCAGCAGCTGGAACCAGGCCGCATTGTCAAAATTGAGCCGTAACACGTCCTGAGCAGTATTCTTATATCCCATATAATTGGCAAGCGCGTCGGGAATGACGTCGGAATAGGCCGACGAGCCGTAGGTGCTGTACTCCATCTCAACCATTGCGCCGCACCTTGCCATAAGTTGGGAAACAGCCTCTTTCTCTTCGGCAGTCCATTTCTGTCCCGACTCATAAAAGTCTTCGAGAGGCATCTTGGAATAATCGAATTCGTAGCCCTCGTTAACTATTGCCGGAACTGTAAATTTCTGATCGCCGTTGTCGCTAATATATGAAGGGATAGTGCCGGTCCCAACCTTTGGCCACTGGTTGTATCTTATCAGAATGGCCATTGCGGTAGCCACGCAGCCGGTAACGCAGTGATCGTCTTTGTACACAGGGGTATGCTCGTTATACGGGTATCCCTGATCCCAGTTTGCCGTTTTCAGTAGCACCGTTTCGGCGGCATTACTATTTTCAGACGCCTTGGTCTGTACAGGGTTCCACAGGGTCGCCACCTCCTTTGGAGCCACATACCCGTTCCTGCGGGCATCCAGAATATTCAGGGATATACTGTTCAGCAGCCCCTGCATATTGGTAGGGATACGGTTCACGTCAATCTGCCCTTTTCCGTGCATCAGCACCGGCACTGCGCAATCGTCGCCGGCAATTATCACCCATTCGTCCGGCCCGTTGAAAACGTACATCGCCGGATTCTGCAGACCCTGCTTGAGTTTGGGATTCGTTCCGTTCCAGACATATCGGGCATCGGAAGATGAAAAGAACTTTTCGGCCTGCCTGCGGGCATCTTCAAGACTTACAATGTCGGCGAAGGCCAGAGTGGCCGATGCCAGAAATATAAGAGATAAAACTAACTTTTTCATAGGCCTCTATTATTCTATTGGTATAATGTATCCCGTCTGGTTTTCCTTATTGTCCAACCAAACCATTCCATTCTGTTTCTTCACTATTGTATAAGTTCCTTCAGTAACGCCGGAGCCTCTGTCGCAGGTAACCGTATAGTCGTCACCGGTAAGAAGTTCCTTGGGAGTCACAGTCAAAACGCAATAGTTGTTTTCCTTCACACTGAAAAACTTGTAGGTGCGGGACAAAGACGTGGTTCCATAGGACGCATAGTCTGTAAGAGCATCGTATGAACGCACTGCCTGGGGAGCCTCTGAAGTTGTAGCACCGTAAATTCCCGGCTGGGACGATTGAGTGAACGGAGTGTCTTCGCCCGGCTCGTCCAACAGCAGGGTGACCTGGTAATACCGGCCCTGCTTGAGTTCCGACTCCTTGCGGGTCTTGTACCACCAGTCCACGCCATTATTGTCGGTAGCCTTTATATAAAGGTTGTTATATGTGCCGCTGGGAATGGTCACATAAGCCACGAGAGGAGAGTTTGGCTTCGCCTCGATATATTTTTTAGTGCCGGAGGTAACCAGCTGCAGCTCAATCTTGTCATCGCTGTTCCGTGTATATGAAACCTCTCCCGTCAGCACGTCCAGGGTGGCGGCGCCGGCAACTCCTTCGTTGGCCGAAACGGTAAGGGAACTGAACCTTGTAGCGGCCGTAGGAGTAACAGTAACCTTAATCCAGCTCACCTTGTGGGCAAGTTTGAATGCCCCCGCATTATCCTCGATAGTGGTCTGGGCCCAACTGTAGTCGTAAGCGCCCAAATGTGCGGTGCTGCCGTTGCCCGTCTGCTTCTGCTTCGAGAATTTCATTGCGGCCGAGTAATCCTCCGAGAAAGAAGGATACAGCGCACTGTAAGTCTGGTCGTTGAGCTGGAACGCACCGGTAGAGAACATCGCGCTGGAGGGATTGCCCGAATCGGGCACCAGAGAATAGGTAAGGACCGAATTGTCCTGCGGAACGGCGAACACCTTAATCTTGTCGCCGTCCTCGAAAGTGAATTTCAGGTCGGCCGACAGCGCCTTCGTAAGAGCCTTGTCGGCAGAAATTTCTTCCAGTTCATTGTCGGCGGACGGTTCTGCTATCATAGCATACATTCCGTCAAAAGTAACCGGCTTCTCAACAATTCCGGCACAGGCGCTGGAAAGCAGAATTGCAATCCCGAGCGCAGATAGATTTACTTTTTTCATTGCGCAAAGGGATTTAGTGTGCCATCTATGGGGTCTTCGCCTTCCACGGCATAAGAATTGCAAAGCACAGCCTGCTCTATCAGAATCAGCACTGTTGCAGCTGGGGTTAAATACTCTTTCTTCATATTTCTGTATTTTCAATCATTTTCATAAGGTACTGCCCGTACTGATTCTTTATCATAGGCTGGGCAATCTGCTTCAGGCGTTCCGCCGAGATCCATCCGTTTTCGAATGCAATCCCTTCCAGGCAGGCAATCTTGAGTCCCTGACGCTTCTCTATTACCTCGACGAAGGTCGATGCTTCCGACAGGGAGTCGTGAGTGCCGGTATCCAGCCAGGCGAAGCCTCGGCCCAGGAGCTGTACCGACAGGCTGCCCTCGCTCAGGAAGCATTGGTTAACGGTGGTTATTTCGTATTCCCCCCGGGCCGACGGCTCTATTGAAGAGGCCACTTCCACCACCTTGTTGGGATAAAAGTAGAGTCCCACCACCGCATAGTTGGATTTCGGAACCGCCGGCTTCTCCTCTATGCTGAGGCAGTTGCCGTTGGCGTCGAACTCGGCCACCCCGTAGCGCTCGGGGTCGGAAACCCAATAGCCGAATATGGTAGCCCGGCCTTCATCGGCATTGCGCACTGCCGCCTTCAGTTTCGAAGTAAAGCCGCTGCCGTAGAAGATATTGTCGCCCAACACCAGGCAAGCGCTGTCGTCGCCAATGAAGTCCTTCCCTATTGTGAATGCCTGCGCAAGTCCGTCCGGCGACGGCTGCTGCGCATATTCGAAATGCACGCCGTAGTCGGAGCCGTCGCCCAGGAGGCGCTTGAACCCGGGCAGGTCGTGCGGCGTAGAGATTATGAGTATGTCCCGGATGCCGGCAAGCATCAGGACGCTGATGGGATAATACACCATCGGCTTGTCATAAATAGGAAGCAACTGCTTGCTCACCCCTTTGGTTATGGGATACAGTCTTGTGCCTGACCCACCTGCGAGAACGATTCCTTTCATAGGATAAATTTTCAAATATCAATTATACGGGTTGGTTTCAACCCAGAGTCTTCTGCAAAAGAATGATAGTTATAAAGCCCAGCACCAGCGCATAGGTAGCCTGCTTCTGATACCCGTGAGCGTGGGTTTCGGGAATCATTTCATCCGACGTAACGTACAGCATTGCGCCTCCGGCGAAGCCCAGCATCATAGGCAGCAGCAGTTCCGATATGGTTCCCAGCGCAAAGCCCAGCCATACTCCCGCCACTTCCAGGAGGGCAATGAACAGGGCGATGCAGAAAGTGCGCACCCGGGAAACTCCGGCAAGCAGCAGCGGAGCAATGATTACCATACCCTCGGGGATATTCTGGATTGCGATTCCCATCGACACCGTCCAGTCGGCGGCACCGCCGTCGGCAGGGGTCATACTCACACCGGCGGCCATACCTTCGGGGAGCTTGTGCAGCGCGATTGCCAGCACAAACAGAAGCACCCGGTCCAGAGTTCTGTCGTTATTGTGCTGCTCGGGGTCGAGCCCGGTAATCGAATGAAGGTGAGGCGTAACAAAGTCCAGAAGATTCAGAAACAGAGCTCCGCACATAATGCTCAACGCCACCCACCACCACTGATTGGTTCCGTCAAAAGCCGGGAGAATAAGGCCAATGGCCGACGACGCAAGCATCACTCCCGCGCAGAAGCCCAGAATAGTGTCGTTCAGCTTATGGGGCAGTTCCCTGAAGAACAGACCAATTACAGAACCTATGACGGTTGCGCCGCAAAGTCCAAGGGCGCTAATCCATACTTGTATCATAATTCAATCCAATTCAACTTCTAACCGGGCTCGCCTTCGCGCATTCCGCAAATGCCCAATTCATTCTTCAGCTATGCTCGACTGCACAGCCGGCAAATGCCCAATCCAATCTTCAGCTATGCTCGACTGCGCAATCTACAAAGATAAGGAAAAATAGGGTCAGGTGCAAAACCCTGTTGTTCAAGCACAGATGCTCTCCGTCGTACAAGAAGCGCCCCTAGCGTACGACGGAACAACTTTTGAGGGCCTCCGTCGTACAAAAAGCGGCCCTGGCGTACGGCAGGACATCGATGCCGGTTCGTACCACCAGAGACCATTTCTGGTACCAACTTGCATTCTGATGTCGTTTGGTACCGCCAGAGGGACTATTTGTACACCAAGTGAGTGCCTCACCAAACGAATATGGTTTGGGATGTTTCCATATTCATTCGCGCAGCGAGTGTTGCTCTGGCAGCAGGCAGGCTGTGTCCAGGGCTCACGGTTTCGCGGAGCTGCCTCCATCCTCGCCGGCCCCTTTGCTGCGGAACTCGCGATTTTAGCTGCCTTCGCATCTAAAATCACTCAGACAGTCCTCGCAATTCGCTTCGCGAACCGGGCCGTCTGCGTCTTCCGGCTGTTCCGCTCCGCTCAAAGTTCGCCCCGCCCCCACCTGCCTGCTTCCAGCAGAGCCACATCCCGCTCCCCAATGAATGGACATCCGTGAATCATCCGTCTGCACGGACGAGCATATGCGAATTCGCCCAGAGAGGTCTGGAGAGGAACGCCTCTCCAGTGAATGAAAGCGTTCATCCGTCTGCACGGATGAAGACGCAGTGAATTGGCTTTCAGGTGCAAAATAGGCCTTCAGCGCACTTGGAGACGTTCGATTTGAACTTCTCAAGGGCAAAACAAAGGCGTTTTGCACTTGAAAGCGTTCATTCAGCATTCCGGCTATTGGTTCACTCACTCAGACAAATGGTTCGGAGGGCTCTGCCCGACTTAGGGTGTTTGAGGGGAACGCGTCGCTGCCGCTCCGGTCCTGTCTATACCGGGGCGAATCCCCGGACCCCTCGGCAAATTCCGTAAACGAAATCCCGTCCACGCGGACCCCTTGTGTAGTGCGTACAAACGGTCCCTGCGTGTACCAGCACGGTTTGAAAAGGGGGTCGTACACGGCACCCCCTTCTGCAAGGCCTTGGGTGGCCATATCGTGTGGATGGGTTTCCGGAAACAAATGGTTGCATCGTTCGGGAAGGATTCACTCGCGCATACGAGTGAATGTTGTACAGACGCAAATCATTCGCGTTTGTACGAAAATCATCTGTACAGGCGGATGAATTCAACTGAGAAAACTTCTTCCAATACTAACGTCCTGCTTTGAAGGAATGTAAGCAGACCGTTAAATTATCTAATCAGTCTGATGTTCTGGTGAACCTTGCTATCCTCTCGTTCACTATTTTCAAGTAATGACGTTTTGCCTTGTCTGATAGGAAACTGCGCCCTATAAGAGCCGAAGAAGCTTCAGGCAAAAACATATACCTATCCAGGATTTTGGAAACACGAGACGCCAACAGTCCTATGCTCAACCCAAAGCGCTCAAAATCGACTCG
>JAKSKE010000010.1 GCA_024401895.1 Bacteroidales bacterium | reverse complement strand
AATCCCGTCCACGGCTGGCACGCTCTGAGTTGCGTGGAATGGTGGTGCCCGTGTAACGGCAGGGACGGTCAGTATGATTCTGGCGACATTGGCTCCCGGAAAGGGAGGGGGTTATTTCAGTTTTTTCCAGTTTTGGGTTTCTCCGATTCCCAGAACGGTGCCTTTTACCTCGAGGTCTCCGGAATCGGTGAATTTGCATTTTACCTTGGCCGAAATGCCGCGATTGGGGTCATATACCTTTGTGTCGTTCCACATTTTGGCCTTGGAATCATATTTCAGACCTCTGATTATGTACAGCTGGTCGCAACGGGTGCTGCGCAACGACTTGTCGGGGTTACGGAAATCGAGCCAGGGTTTGCCGGTTTTGGGGTCGTTGGGAATGGCCAGCCAGAAGACCTGACAGTTATACGTGCCGTCGGCATTCTTTGTAAAACGCACTTTGGAATCTCCGTTCTTGGCGTCGGGCACAAGGTATTCTCCGAGTATAGAGTCGGCAACGTTGTTTTTCTGATTCTGGGCGAGCACAGGCAATACTGCTACTAAAGCAAGAAAAAGGGTTAAAATTTTTTTCATAAAAAAAAAGTTGTTGATTTTTATTTGTCGAATCCCCGCCAATCGACGGGACTTGTCTCAAACGGGTGCCGGAGGCTGTCGAGGACCCGCATCGAGTCCAATCGGGCTGCAGGGATGCCGCCGGTAAGAATCCACATTTCGTCGGCCCAGCCCACGTTGCGCCCTTCGGCCTTGAAAAGACCGGTAGAACCCATTTTTTGCAACAGTTTGAAATCGGGATCGCCAGGCTCCAGGTCCAGATAGGGCTGAATGCGGGCTCCGGCTTCAAGAAGGACGGTCTGCACCTGCCGCACGTCCACTTCCCTCACCCGGCAGGCATTCTTTACTGCAAGTGCTGCAATGACTCCGGCCGCCTGCCCAAGTTCCATAACCACCGGCTGCAGGCGAGTTGCCCCTTGAACCGAATTGTCTACCGAGATTGATTTCTCGGCAACAATCAGATTTTCAACTCCTACGGGAATCATTACTCCGGCAGGAACCGTAAATGAAGGTATCGGGGTATAGGATTTATGCAGATTTTTCCAGTCCGGATTGGCATAATGATGATGATCTACCGGATAGTCCCCCACTGCAACCCCGGCCCGGTACAATGGTTCGGGGTAGGAATAAGGGTCCTGCACCGCCTCGAAGGTGAGCCGGGCTTCTCCTACAATGCGGCGGCTTTCCCTGAAATAAGGAATGAACGGAAGGCCGTCGTTGGTGGGAAATTCGTTGTCGGCAATGCCTATATTCTTCATCCCCAACTCGGTCTGAATGAAATAGAGGTAGCCCAACGCCTTGTTTTTGGCCTGGCGGAAAGCCTTTGCCCGTTCGCTGCGCGAGGCGTCTATTACGTTTACGTAGAAGTCGTTGCCTTCGATGGGCCAGTTGAGCATAATCTTTCCACCGGGCAGGCGGCCGTAGCTCATCATCATTTGAGGACTCCAGAGGGTCTGCCCCTTGGATGTGGCTGGGTTGTTAAGCGCATTTTCGCAACAGTTTACATAGTTTTCCCTGTCATAGCCTTCCGGTTCGGGGATTGTTTTGTCGGCTCCGGGACCGTAATCCCGGGCAATAATGACATAGGTAAGGTCCTGGATCACCCCAGTTTCGTTGCCTATCTCATACTTTGCCCCGCACTCCTTTGCAACACCGCCCAGTTCGGTGCCGTCTATGAGGACCTTACAGGTATAACGGATTCCGTCGGCATTTACCAGCCAGCCGCCACCGTGTTTTCTTACATAGCGGAAATGCACGTTTTTCTTTACGGTGAGGTTCTTCTCGCCTGCGCAGATATTGTCCAGCACCCGGGCGCCAACGTGAGGTTCGAAGAGGATATTGCTCACCCAACCGGTCTTTAGCGAATCGTAACCTCCGTAGCGTTGCGCAAGGGAATCGCAGAACTCTCCGAAGATGCCGGCGCGCAACCTGTAACAACCGTCGATTGCGCTCACCCCGGCACTTGTAAGCATTCCGCCCAGCCAGGGGGTTTGCTCCAGAACGAGCGTTTTCACGCCCATTCTGGAGCACTGCACACCGGCCGCGGTGCCCGAGGCCCCGCCGCCTGCAACCACTACGTCATACGTTTCCGTGGTGCAGGCCGCGCATATCGCCGCAAGCAATACTATTGCGAATCTTTTCACACTTTATATCTTCAAAGTGATTTCCTCTCCGGTGTATTCCACAACTTTGGGCTGTATGCCGTCCGGGCCGTTGAAGCATACCAGGATATGTTTGGCCTGCGACATTGAGGGGAATGAGCCCCGGCGCTCCCCTATGGTTAGGGTTCCGGCAGCGTCATCCCAGTGGATATTTACCTTGCAATACTCCCCTTTCTCGTAGGCGTAGCTGATTCCGTCGTCTTCGTAAAGCGTAAAGTCGGCGTCGGCACCGGTGTTGACCAGCAGTTTAAGGTTGTCCTGAAGCTCTGCAGTGTTAATCACAGGGTTACCGGTAACAAGGATGCTGCCCCCGCGCAGATACAGCGGAATACGGTCCAACGGTGCATCGGCTTCAAAACTGCATCCGCCTTCCACCGTTTTGCCACTGTGCCAGTCGTACCATTTCCCTTCGGGCAGATAAACCTTGCGGGAACGGGCGCCGTACTCGTAAACCGGGCATACCATAACGGCGGGGCCCAGCATAAACTGGTCTGAAACCTCGCGGGCCGTAAGGTCATCGGTAAAATCCATAACCAGCGGCCTCATAAGGGTATAGTCATTAAAATGCACATCTGCGGCCAGAGAATACAGGTATGGCATAAGGGCGTAGCGCAGGCGGTCGGTCTCGAGTATTATGTTGTATGTCTCATCGCCCTCGGGAGCAATATTCCAGGGTTCGCGGCAGGGCCATTGGCCGTGGGCCCGGTACAGCGGGCAGAATACTCCCCATTCGTGCCAGCGGGCCTGAAGCTCGCGCCACTCGCGAAGGTCGTCGTTGACCTTTCCGGTTGAATTGAAAAGCTGCTGGGCGGCGGAGTAGCGGCCTTCGACACTGAATCCGCCTATATCCTGGCCCCAGAAGGGAATACCGGAAACCGAAAAGTTGAGTCCGGCACTAATCTGAGCCTTCATATCTTCCCACCGGGTACCTATGTCTCCACTCCACGATGCGGTGGAATAGCGCTGCAGTCCGGCAAAACCGTTGCGGGTAAGCAGGAATACTCTTTGGTCGGGAGAGTCCTTCCGCTGGCCTTCATATATGGCCTGGGCGTTCATAAGAGCATAGGCGTTGAAATATTGGGCCGACGGGCCCAGGGCAGTAGGGCCGCACATTGCCTTGCGGAAGTCCATATCGGTGCAGTCGTGAATGTTGGGCTCGCTGGCGTCCATCCACCAGGCGTCCACCCCAAGGGGAAGGAGATGGTCCTTCATCTGCTGCCAGAACAGCTCGCGGGCCCCCTGGGAGTACGCATCATAGAATGACTGTTCGAACCCGAGCCAGTCTATCACCTTCTGATCTACCGGAACCCGGTATATCCATCCGTTAGCGTCGAGTTCGTTGAAATGTTCGGTTCCCACGTAGAATTTGGGCCATACCGATATCATAAAGCGGCCTCCCAGGGCGTGGACGCTGTCCACCATACCCTTGGGGTTGGGGAAACGGGCGGGGTCAAACTCGTGGCTTCCCCACTGGTCGGGCAGCCAATACTGCCAGTCTTGAACAATGTTGTCTATGGGTATGTTCCTGTCTCTGAATTCCTTGAGAGTAGAGACAACCTCGGCCTGGCTGGTATAGCGCTCGCGGCTCTGCCAGTAGCCCAACGCCCATTTGGGAACGATAGGGCTCTTTCCGGTAAGGGTTCGGTAGCCTTTTATGACTCCGTCCAGATTGTCGCCGCATACGAAGTAGTAGTCGATTCCGTTCTGCATCTCGCCCCACCAGCTCATACGGGAACGCTGCTCGTCGGGAACCGGGCTCAGCACTCGAAGCGCATTGTAGCTCACGCCGCCGTCGGGCTCCCACTTTACCGTAAGCTTGTATTTTCTGCCGGCCTCCATATCCAGAGCAAACTTCCGGCCGTTGGGATTCCAGGCAGTACGCCAGATTTCCGGAACAACCTCCCGGTCATCGACATAAACCCTGGTGTATCCGGCATAATAGAGATAGAAACTGTGAAGTCCCCCTTCCTTCGGTTCCAGACTGCCCTCGAAAGTGACTTTGGAACCGTTGAAATTGAAGCCTTCCGGCGCGTTTTGCACTATGTCGCACTGCGGAGTGCGCAAGTATTCCTGCTCGAGATTCTTCTCCCTGCGCTCGAGCACCGTACCGTCGGCGGCGAGGTAGCGGCCGGTAAGGGCACCGGGCTGCCCGTATATGTCGTAGAGAGTGAATGCTTCGCTGAGCTGGGCATAGGGCCGAGGGTCGCCCCAGCGGCAGAAACTGTAACTGTCCCAAAGTATTCCGTACCTGCGCGACGACACCACGAAAGGCACCGAAATTTTGGTATTGTACTGATACAGCTCCTCATTTTTCCCCTTATAATTCCATTCGTCGGCCTGATGCTGACCAAGGCCGTAAAAGGCCTCGTCTTCGGGCGACTCAAATGTCTGCTGCACCGTATAGGCCT
Source organism: Bacteroidales bacterium (assembly GCA_024401895.1). Taxonomy (GTDB): domain Bacteria; phylum Bacteroidota; class Bacteroidia; order Bacteroidales; family UBA932; genus Cryptobacteroides. The sequence continues at coordinate 40,228 of JAKSKE010000010.1, read as the reverse complement.
TTACTCCACCGGCCTCGAAGGGAGCGAAACTGCGGGCGTGCTCGGCCAGAAGCTTTTCCCCGTTGCGGTAGAACTCCACCCTGCCGTCTTTTTTATCTACCCTGGCAGTGACGCCGGCACTCGTAAGTTCAAGATACTCCGGCGTTTCACGCTTCGAGCATTCGGGAGTTTCCTGCTCCTGCAGCACGCATAGCGATTCATCCTTTGCAAAAGACTCTCCCTTTGCAACAGACGACACGCGCATAATTCCGGGGGCGACGGCCTCGACCCTTGTGGAACCGGTGTAGGTTTTTACAACGATTTCATTTGACCGTACACATCCGACGGCCAGCATACACGCGATTGATAAAATTACTGGATTCTTCATAAACATAAGGCCTATCCCAACAAATATAATCAAAGTTGTGCAATATGCCAGTCACGCCCGTAGTTTGTATTTCGAAAAAAATCATTCATATTTGCACCTATGATAGAACGTGAGGCAACGGTTGTAAAGAATGCAGGAAGTCACTTTGTGCTTAGCGGGCTTCCCTGCTGGAAGCCGTTCCCGGCAGTGCTGCGGGGCAAGGCCCGGCTAGACCGCAATTCTTCAACAAACCCCGTAGCAGTGGGCGACAAAGTTACTTACTGCATTGAGAATGAGCTCGTTGAGCCCGACGAGAAAAACCCTGCCGTAATTACATCCATACTCCCACGCAACAATTATCTTATTAGGCGCTCTACAAATCTGAGCCGCCAGTCACACGTAATTGCGGCAAATCTGGACCAGGCCGTGATAGCCGTCACGCTGCTGTTTCCCGAAATCAAGCTCCCCTTCCTGGACCGCATTCTGGTAACCTGCGAGGTATATAAGATTCCGGCAGTGATTGCCCTCAACAAAGTTGACCTGTACGAAGACTACGAAGGCATCGAAGACTTTGCGGCCACTTATGAGAAAGCCGGATACCCTGTAATTAGGACGTCGGCCCGCACGGGAGAAGGAATAAGCCGGCTCCGAGACCTGTGCAACGGGAAGCTGAACCTGTTCTCGGGCGAGTCGGGAGTTGGAAAGTCGAGCCTCATAAAAGCGCTGGACCCGTCTCTCGACCCAAAGATAGGCAAGATTTCAATGGCCCACCTTCAAGGAAAGCACACCACATCTCTCTACGAAATGTATCCCCTGAGCAGCGGCGGATACGTAATAGACACTCCCGGCCTTCGCGGATTCGGGCTTGTCGATCTCGAGAAAGAGGAAATAGGCAAGTATTTTCCCGAAATGCTGCGCTATGCCGACAATTGCCGGTTCGTACCCTGCACCCACACCCACGAACCGGGATGTGCAATAAAAAAGGCCCTCGGGGAGGGCCTGATTTCAGAATCCAGGTACAATTCATACCTTGGGATGCTGGAGGAAGATACCAAATTCCGTTAGTATCCGAATATTTCTTCGGTTGTAAGTTTCTTAATCTCACCGAACTGTGACAGACCGGCCATATCGAAGTCGGATATGCGTCCCAGGATGCCTATCGTGTAAACGCGGTCCTTCACATTTTCCTGCTGGAACTTTATTACGTCATCCAGGGTAAAGTCCTTTACCTTGTTGTAAACCAGTTCATTGATATCGTAGTCCAGACCCAGTTTCTGAGCGCTGAGGTAAGACCTCAGCACGTTGGCCTTTACCGTACGCTGGGTGCGGAGGTTGGACAGTATATTCTCTTTGGCTATGTCGAAGGCCTTGGGAGACACGGGAATATTGTTGATTATTTCGTCGAAGGCGGTAAGAGCATCTACGAGCTTGTCGTTCTGGGTCATAATGAGATCGAGGAAAATCTCGGTGTGGTCCAGGTCTGAAGGCAAGCGGTAAACCGCACCGGCGCTGTATGCCAGACCACGGGCCTCGCGCATTTCCTGGAATACGATACTGTTCATTCCTCCTCCGAAATACTCGTTGTAAAGTGTAACTATAGGCTGATTTTCTGCATTATACTTGTCTCCGCGCGAAGAAATGGAATAAAGGACAGACTGATTTGCATCGTAGGGTGCAAGCAGAACGGTATTCTTTTGAGTCTTGGAATACTGGAAAGGATTTCCCTTTACAACCGGTTTGAGCTGCTCGGGAACGTTGTGTATCTCATTCACCTTTGCAACGAGTTCGCTCTCATCCATAGGTCCGTAGTAGAGCACAGTATGCTCCGACTCAAAGAGGTGATGAATCTTGTCGAGGAGCTTTCCGTCTTCCAGGGCCATTATCTCACTGTTCTTAAGACCTGTAGTCAAAGGATTCTGCGGGCCGTACATTGCATAGTACTGCAGATGGTATGAGTTGGCGTTCTGATTGGTCTTGTCGTTTGCCCTCTGCTGTATTGAGTTGAGCTTGAGCATCTCCAGAGCCTCGGGGTTGGGCTGTGCGTCGCTTATGAGGGTTTCCATAAACTTCATAGCCTCTTCCATATTCTCGGCAAGACCGGTCAAAGAAACGTAAGTGCGCTCTCCACTGGCAAACGCCGAGAAATTGACAGCTATGTTGTAGAGGTATTTCTGTACCTCTTCGGGACTCATAGTGCTGGTTCCGAGGTACTTCAGGTAATCGAAGGCATAGCCCAGCTCTTTGTCGGCATAGCTGCCGGTGTCGAACATATAGTCCAGCTCGAAGATGCCGTTGGAAGTGTTCTTCTTGTACAGTACAGGCAAGCCGTTCTTTGCCTCAAGTTTGGCGAGGTCCTTCGTGTAATCCAGGAATACGGGCTCTATGGGAGCTACTTCTGCGGCCTGGGCCTGAACGTCGCGCAGGAACTGGCTGGAAGTGTCGCGATTGGTGAAGATGGCGGTGATAGCCGGTTTGTCAATCTTGGAGCCGTCGTCTTCGGGAGTTCCCTGCAGTTTGTTTACCTGAACGTAATTGGCTGCAAAGTTATCGTTTGCAAATTTGACAATGTCGTCTTTCGTGATTTCGCTGAGCCTGTCGATCTCGGTCACAACGTCACTCCAGGGAACGTCGTTGATGAAACTGTTGACAGCCATCGATGCCATTGCCCTGGTAGATTCGTACCTGTTCATTGCGTCCAGCTTAAGGTTGTTGATGGTAGCCTGCAGCAGGGACTCGTCGAAGTCGCCGGCCTTAACCTTCTCTATTTCTGCAAGTGCGAGGTCTTTTACCTGTTCGAGGGTCTGTCCCGGCTTGGGTTCCGCCATTACCAGGAATATGCTGTAGTCGGCAAGGTCCTCAACGCCGGAGTACATTCCCAGAGTTTTCTGCTGCTGGTTTATGTCGAGATCTATGAGACCTGCCTTTCCGTTCTGAAGCACGTTTGAGAATGCCTGCAGCACAGTTGCCTCGGGAGAATTGGCTCCGGGGAAACGCCAGGCGAGCATAATGCTGGGAGACTCGTTTCCAACCACCTCTTTTACAACGGGTTCGGTAATGGGCTCCTCGGGTTCGTAAGTTATCTTGGGAAGGTTCTCGTTGGGTTTGAGCACACCGAAGTACTTATCGACAATCTTTATGGCCTGGTCGGGGTCGAAATCTCCGGAAAGAACCACAGCCATATTGTTGGGAACGTACCACTCGTCGTGATAGTTTCTCACGTTGGTGATTGAAGGATTCTTAAGATGTGAAGGAAGACCTATTACGTCGGTGTTGTACGGGTGATGCTTGAACAGGCCATCGAACATGGCGTTGAACTCTTTGGTCTGGTCCTGCGCATTATACATATTGAATTCCTCGTAGATGGTCTCAAGCTCGGTGTGGAAACCTCTCAGAACACAGTTCTGGAAGCGGTCTGCCTGAATTTTGGCCCAAAGTTCAATCTGGTTGGAAGGAATGTTCTCTACGTAGCAGGTAACGTCGTAGCTGGTATAGGCGTTGGTACCGCTGGCTCCGATGCTTGCCATAAGCTTGTCATATTCGTTGGGAATGGCAATCTTGGAAGCTTCGTAGGAAATGGAGTCTATCCGGTGGTAGAGAGCTTTGCGCTCGGCTGGGTCTTCGGTCTGGCGATACACTTCAAAAAGGGCTTCGATCTCGTCCAGCATAGGCTTCTCCAGCTCATAGTTCTGAGTGCCGAACTGCTGTGTGCCCTTGAACATAAGATGCTCGAAATAGTGGGCAAGACCTGTGGTTTCCCTGGGGTCGTTCTTGCTGCCCACTTTCACGGCCACCTGGGCGTCGATTCTGGGCTTGTCTTTGTTTACAATCGTGTAAACCTTAAGTCCGTTGTCAAGGGTGTAGATTCTGGTCCCTGTAGGGTCACCCTTGACCGTTTCATAACTGTAGCCGCCGCAGGAAACCATTCCTGCAAGAGCCGCTACGACCGCAATGATACTGATAATTCTTTTCATACTTTATGATTATTGTAGTTTTTCCAATGCTTCGTCGAGTTGGGTGTCATACCTGAGCCTGAGCTGCGCCGCCGCCTTCTGATAATAATACCGGCACACAATCTCTTCTTCTATGAACGGCACAATCTCGTCCTTCTTCAGGCGCAGGAACTCTTCCTTCTCCATATTCAGAGCTTTCTCCATTGCGTCCAGGCTCTCTTTCATACTGTCTTCGAGCTTGTCGCGGCGGAGTTCTTCGCGCATACGGTCGAAGTAGGTCTTGGCGCTGGAACGGTAATCGAACTCCTTGGTGAGGGCGAATTTTATGAATTCCTCGTATTCAGAGTCGGACAGATGGAAATCCTCCACCGCCGGAATGCTCTCGTGGGTCTTCACGTATTCGAGCATATAATTCTCTATGACTCCGTACACTACGAGCGAATAGGTAAGGCGGGAGTACTCCATAGGGGCAAGTTCCACGTCGGGGGTCAGGCCCTTCAAGTCCTGCACGCAGCGGCCCAATGGCGTATAGTATTTGGCAATTGTAACTTTCATCTTACCGTCGTGAGGAAGCGGGCGAATCGACTGCACCAGACCCTTGCCGTAGGTGCGGCGTCCCAGAATCGTAGCCCGGCCATAGTCCTGCAGCGCTCCGGTAACTATCTCGGAGGCCGAGGCCGAACCCGAATCCACCAGAACGGCAAGCGGAATTTCGGTATCCAACGGTTCGCGCTCGGTCCTGCTTTCCATTGTACCGGAAACCCTGATTCCTCTCTGCGACACAACCAGCGAGCCCTTTGGCACGAAAACAGATACAATGTTGACCGCTTCGGACAGAAGGCCGCCGCCGTTCCCCCTGAGGTCCAGGATAATCCGCTTCGCACCTTTCGCCTTCAGGTCGGCGACTGTCCTGCGCAGTTCCTCCCCCACTCCGTCGGTAAACCCAGTCTGAAGAATGTAGCCCGTGGTACCATCGGGCAGGATGCCCGAATACTGAATGTCGGGGAGATGGATGCGTTCGCGGGTTATGGTTATGTCGGTTTCCTGCCCGCTGCGAACCTTTATGATATGGAATTTCACCTGCGTTCCGGGGGCCCCCTTCATTTTGGAACTGCTTTCGCCCGCATTGAGACCAATGGTGCTCTGGCCATCGACGCTCACAATGCGGTCGCCGCACTGCAGGCCGGCCAGGGCAGCGGGTGAACCCTCGTAGGGCTCGTTTATATAGACATAATCGTCGATGTCGGGCTTGTATATTACCGCCCCTATTCCGCCGTAGGACTTGCTCACCATCATCTGCAAATCCTCATCTTCCTCGACCGGAATATAAACGGTGTAAGGGTCGAGTTGGGAGAGCATTGCATCTACGGCGGCGCGTTCCATACGGTCAACCGGCAGGGTATCTACGTACGAACGGTTGAGTTCCTTTACAATGGAATTTCTGATTTCGGTCCATTTCCCAATCTTGAACGACTGGGACTGTGCACTGGCCAGCACAGGAAGCAAGAGGACCGCAAGTATGAGCAGCTTTCGTTTCATCATTTCAAATCAAACCCTAAAAATAGCAAATTTTTGTACCAAAGAGCGCCTTTATGCATAAAAAATGCCGCGGCTTTCTACAGATTCTCCTTGAGCCACAGTGCCATTTGACGGAGAGCCTTGCCCCTGTGGGAAATGGCGTTCTTGGTCTCCTCCTCCAGTTCGGCTACGGTGAGGTTGGGATAGTCGTCGGCAATGAACACAGGGTCGTACCCGAAACCCCCGCAGCCCGCCTTGGAATGCGCGATACTGCCTTCCATAGTTCCCTCGAAGAAATATTGATTCCCGTTCACAATAAGGGTTACGACGCTTTTGAACCGGGCTTTCCGTTCCTGTGGTGATTGCGCGCCCGCAGCATCGAGTTCGCGCAGCAGCTTTTCCATATTGTCGTTGAAATTGCAGCCTTCTCCGGCATAGCGGGCGGTATAAACCCCCGGAGCGCCGCCAAGGGCATCGACCTCCAGGCCGGTGTCGTCGGCAAAACACATAAGGGAGGTGTGCTCCCAAAGGAATCCGGCCTTAATTATGGAGTTTTCCTTCAGGGTAGTGCCGGTTTCTTCTATATCCTGAGTTATTCCAAGCATAGCCGGGGTCAGGAGTTCGAATTCCGGACCCAGAATTTCGGCGGCTTCGCGGAGCTTGCCCCTGTTGCCTGTAGCAAAAACGATTTTCATCTGAACAGTTCCTGTAGCACCGCCAGAGATTTGATATTGATATTGTTTCCTAAATTGGAGCTCAGGTAATCGAGTAGCGCGGCGGCGCATTCGCTCCGATCCCTTCCGCTCATAGGATAGACCAGACAATCCTGCAGGGGCAGGCTCATAAGCTGTCCCAGGTTTGAAAGCTGTGTGCCGGCAAACGGCGCCAGATTCTCCTTTGCCGGGCAGAATCCCATTGCCGAACAGAGCTCCAGGAGCCAGCGCAGATGGAAATTGGGGCAGCCCGAAGGCAACTCCTCAAGAGTGGCAATGCTTTTCTGACACCATTCGAAAAGCCCCGGTTCGTACGCTTCTTCGTGCACCGTACGGTACAGCACCTCGCTCATAAACAGGGCGACGGCGTTTTTGTGAAGGTCGGTACGCACATTGTTGAGCGCAATGGCGGAACTTGCCGCCGAAATGCGCCACAGGTCCGACTTGGGGTTCGGGACAATTTCGGCATCTATGACGCTCAGAGGCATAAACAAAGCCAGAGAACCGCCCTTGCGCACCCGGCACATAAACCCGCGCCTTCCAAGATTGCGGCACAGGCAGTGCACAACCACCGAGTTTTCTCCAAGTTTGGTATAGTGCAGCACTATGAGTCTGTCGCTGGTTTTCATAGATTACCGCTGCCTAAGACCAGAAGGGTGAGTCCCGCCAGAAGCACTGTGAGGTCAACGGCCTTGGACCTGATGTTCTTTTCTCCAAAGAAGACTGCTCCCAATGCAAAGGTCACTATCACAGAGCCCCTGCGCAGCAGGGAAATAACGCTGAGCAACGACCCTTCCATACTTATGGAATAAAAGTAAAGCGCATCTGCCGACACAATGAGAACCGCTGTCAGAAGCAGATTCCAGTCCCAGGTGAAACGCTCCCTGGATTCTCCGTCGTGCATTTGCTTTACAGCCAGCACTATTCCCATAAGCACGGCTATGTACAGATTGCACCAGCTGAGCACGAACATAGGGTCGAGGTGCTGGATAATATACTTGTCGTACAGGGCGCTGGCGGCTCCTGTAATGACCGAAAGCGCCATCCACGCAAGGCCTTTGTTGCTCTTGAAGGTGATTCCTTCCCTGCGGCTGGTCCTGCCCAGCAGGAAAAGGGCCGCAATGGCAAGCCCGACTCCCAGCCACTGGCACAGATTCAGACTTTCAGAGAAAAGGAGGATAGAGAAAACCACCACGAACACCGGCCGGGAAGACTTGATGGTGCTGGCTGTGGTAAGAGGGAGCAGCTTGATTCCTATGAGCCCCGATATCCACGACACCGTAACCACCGCCGCCTTAGGCAAAATGAGAGTATGGTCGTGCAAGGAACCCCAGCTTATGAACGGAACGAGCAGCAGAGTTGACAATACAGATACGGCAAACAGTACCCACATTACTCCGTTTCGTTTTAGGGACTGCTTTTTTGCAGCATCGTAGGCTCCCAGAAAGAGGGCCGAAAACAGTATTGTCCAAAGCCACATAAGAATACAAAGTTAGACATATTTTTGTAAATTTGTACTCTTATGAAGGACACAGGGTACATACACATACGCGGAGCCCATTCCAACAACCTGCAGAACATAGACGCGGACATTCCCCGCGGCAAGTTTGTTGTGATAACCGGAGTGAGCGGCAGCGGCAAGTCCTCGCTGGCCTTCGACACCATCTACGCCGAAGGACAGCGGCGCTATATGAACACCCTGTCACCCTATGCCAAGCACTTTATGGGCATTCTGGAAAAGCCCAAGGTAGAAAGCATCACCGGGCTCAGCCCCATAATTGCAATAGAGCAGAAAACCACCGGCAACAACCCCCGTTCCACCGTAGGAACCGTGACCGAGATTTCGGACTTCCTGCGGCTTCTGTTCGCCAAGGCTTCCAGGGCCTGGTCGCCGGTGTCGGGAAAAGAAATGGTCCGATACAATGACCAGCAGATTGCCGACCTCATACTCAAGGAATACGAAGGCCGCAAATGCCTGTTGCTCGCACCGGTCGTACGCGGCCGCAAGGGACATTACCGGGAGCTGTTCGAGCAGCTTCGGAAGAAAGGCTACACCCAGGCAAGGGTGGATTCCCAGATAGTGGAACTGGCCGAAATAGAGTCTCTGGACCGTTATCGCAACCACTTCGTGGAACTGGTCATAGACAAACTGAAGCCGGGTGACGGAGACGAAAAGCGAATCAGGGATTCGGTAATCCAGGCACTGATCATAGGCAAAGGTTCGCTGGCAGTACTGGATATGCAAACCGGGACAATGAGGCATTTTTCCAAGCACTTCGTTGACCCCGACAACGGCATTTCGATACGGGAGCCGGCTCCCCACAGTTTTTCATTCAACTCCCCCGAAGGCTACTGCCCCCACTGCAAGGGTTTGGGAATGATAGTCAACGTAGATTTGAACACCATAATCCCCGACCGCAGCCTGAGCGTTTCAGAAGGAGGAATCGTGCCTTTGGGCCGGCTGAGGGAGAACCGCAAGTGCGAAATTGTGCGGGCCATAGCCAGAAAACACAATTTCTCGCTGTACGACCCCATCGACAGCCTGCCGGACGAAGCGGTCACCCTGCTGGTGTACGGGTCGGACGAGCTGTACCGTATAGGCGAAGGCTCGCTGTCGGAAATGGTGACCTGGCCGGGAGTGCTGGACGACATTGACGAAAAAGTGGTATGCCCGGTTTGCCACGGCTCCAGATTGAACGAGAATGCGCGCTGCTTTAAGATAGACGGGCTGGACATTGCCGACGTAAGCGCAATGGAGATAAGCGAGCTGCTGGAATGGATCCGTTCTCTTTCGGGGAAACTCAGCGGAAAGGAATCGGCCATAGCCCGCGACATTATAAAAGAATTGGACGACAGAGTGGAGTTCCTGGTGAACGTGGGGCTGGAATACCTTAGCCTGGACCGGCCCACAGCATCGCTTTCGGGCGGTGAGAGCCAGAGAATAAGGCTTGCAACCCAGATAGGCTCACGCCTGGTGAACGTAATTTACGTGCTGGACGAACCCAGCATCGGCCTTCACCAGAAGGACAACCGCAAACTCATAGCTTCGCTCAAGCGGCTCCGGGATGCCGGCAACAGCGTAATCGTTGTAGAGCACGACGAGGAGACTATGCGGTCGGCCGATTACCTGGTGGACCTGGGCCCCGGAGCCGGGGAATTGGGTGGGAAACTCTGCTACAGCGGGCCCTGTCCCGGAATCGGGGAACAGGGAGGCTCGGCAACCCTCGATTTTCTCACCGGGGCAGACATTATTCCCACTCCGGCGCAGCGCCGGCCGGGCAACGGCAAGGTCCTCAGCATATCCGGTGCCCGAGGCAACAACCTCAAGTCGCTGAACGTCTCTTTCCCGCTGGGCTGTATGATTGGCATAAGCGGAGTGAGCGGCAGCGGCAAATCCACCCTCATAAACGAAACCCTTATGCCGGCTCTCAAGAACCTGGTGCAGCACAGCCGGTTGAGGCCGCTGCCGTTCGGCTCGCTGGAAGGGGTTCAGAACATAGATAAGGTAATAGAGATAGACCAATCGCCCATCGGGCGTAGCCCAAGGTCCAATCCGGCAACCTTCACAGGGGTTATGAACGACATCAGAGACCTGTTCGAAGACACCCCCGATGCCAAGGTGCGCGGGTTCAAGGCAGGCCGGTTCTCGTTCAACGTAGATGGCGGAAGGTGCCCCGAATGCAAGGGCGCCGGAATCAAGGTCATAGAAATGAACTTCCTGCCGTCGGTGAACGTGGTGTGCGAGCAGTGCGGAGGCCGCCGGTACAAGGAAGACACCCTGGAAGTGAAGTACAAGGGCAAGAATATAAACGACGTGCTGGAAATGAGCGTGAGCGAGGCCTGCGAATTCTTCAAGGCCAGCCCCAGGATAGCCCCCAAGCTCAAGGCACTGGAAGACGTGGGGCTGGGGTACATTCGTCTGGGACAGTCGTCGGTAACCCTTTCCGGCGGCGAAAGCCAGCGAATGAAACTGGCGGCCGAACTTTCCCGCAAGGCCACCGGAAAGACCCTCTATATGCTGGACGAGCCCACCACCGGCCTGCACGCAAAGGATGTAAAGCAGCTGCTGGATGTACTGGGAAAGCTTGTAGATCAGGGAAATACAGTAATAATAATAGAACATAATACAGACGTTCTGCGCAGTGTTGACTACCTCATTGATATGGGGCCCGAAGGCGGAAAGAAAGGCGGGTATGTAGTAGCCAGCGGAACCCCCGAAGAGGTAAGCGGAAACCCGTCCTCGGTAACCGGAAAATACTTGACGATATGACAAGAATAGAATCGGCCAGACAGGAATATGCCGACTGGTGCAGCGCCATAGGCATAGACACCCTTCAGAAAGTGAATGATGCCCTTAACGACGGCAAGGGCATTGAACTCATAAACCTTTGCGAGGCAAGGCAGGAGCGCAAATACGCCGAGATTGCCAACCAGATTTTCTGGAGGCGCAAGAAGAGCCGCATAGTAATGATGAGCGGACCTTCGTCCAGCGGCAAGACCTCCAGCTCCCTGCGCATTGCCCAGCAGCTGCGGGTTCTGGGTCTGACTCCCAAGGTAATAGAACTGGACAACTACTTTGTAAACAGGGAACATACTCCGGTTGACCGGAACGGCGAAAAAGACTACGAGTGCCTGGAGGCAATGGACGTGGCCTACCTGAACGAACAGCTCAACGACCTTATGAACGGCAAGGAGATAGAAGTGCCCAAGTTCGATTTCAAAGAAGGCAAGAGAGTCTCTTCCGGCAACACAATGACGCTGGGCGAAAACGAGATTCTGTGTATGGAAGGCATTCACGCGCTGAATCCCTCACTTACCCCGTCGGTTGACCAGTCGAAAATATTCAGAATTTACATATCGGCCCTTACGGCGCTTCCTGGAGGCGAAAAAACACATTACACCACAACCGACAAAAGGCTCCTGCGCCGAATAGTAAGGGATAACCGCACGCGCGGAATATCGCCCGAAGACACCCTTCTGAGGTGGGCGTCGGTACGCCGGGGCGAAGAGAAGCATATCTTCCCCTACGAGCACTACGCCGACTTGGTGTTCAATTCCTCCACCCTGTACGACGTTCCCCTGCTGAAATACTACGCCGAACCCCTCCTGTACGGAATTTCAGAATCCTCGCAGGCCTACGGGAAAGCCACCACGCTGCTGGAATTCCTTTCCAGGGTGGTGACTCTCAAGCCAAACGAGATTGCGGCCATTCCGCCAACCTCAATTATGCGGGAATTTATTGGGGGTCAGACTCTCTGAAATCGAGTTCTTCCCTTTCGTTGAACGGCTCCAGAAAAGGGTTGTTGGCTCTTTCGTAGCCAATGGTGGTGTCGGCTCCGTGCCCAGGGAGCACCCGTATGCCGGCATCGAGCCATATAAGCTTCTCCATAATGGAAACTATCTCTTTGTCGTAGTCCGAACCGGCAAAGTCGGTTCGTCCGATGGCACCGGCAAACAGAGTGTCGCCGCTCAGCAGCACTCCTTCGGCCCGCTCGAGGTAGCACACGCTACCGGGGGTGTGTCCGGGGGTTTCCAGCACCTCCCAGTTCATACCGCCGATGCTTATTATCTGGCCATCGGCCACCGGAGTTATCTCCCAGTCGTGACGAATCACCGGCAACCCGGCCTTGCCGCTGTACATATCGGTCATTATATAAACGGATGTGTCCACCGGATTCATATATACCGGAATTCCCATCTGGTCGTGAAGTTCCTGCACTCCCATAATATGGTCGAAATGGGCGTGGGTAAGAAGTATAGCCTTAAGCGTTATATCGTTGTCCTTTAGCCAGTTATAGAATTCCTCCCGCTCTACCCTGGTGCAGAACGACGGGTCTGCCACAACGGCGGAGTGCGCCTCGTTCCAAAACACCCTGGTCTGCTCTCCAAGCGGATTGAACGTAAATCTCTTGATATTCATAGTCTGCTTTTCTGTTTGCGGGCACAAATATAGCCATTCTGTACGAATTCGCATTTTTCAATTCAACAAAGAATCCGTATATTTGATTTTGCGAAAAAACAAGCTACGAAATGAAATACAAAAACCTATTTGCAATTGCTGCGGCACTTTTATTCTGCTTCGCTCCCTGCGGAGTATCGGCTACAAACACCCCCACTTTGAAAGGCAAAGTCTTCTACGACCGGAACGGAAACGGTAAACAGGACAAAGGAGAGAAAGGAATTGCAGGCGTGAGCGTTTCGGACGGTTTCTGTGTCACTGTAACCAATGCCGACGGCTCTTATTCCATAACAGCAAATCCCAGAGCCCGTTTTGTGAGCGTGTACACTCCGGACGGATGGTGCAATACCAACAATTTCTTCTGCGACGTCAGGCCTCAGATGTCCGGGAAGGAAGCCGGCGCCGAAGTCATTCACAGGGGAAACCCGGGACCCGACTTCGGCCTCACAAAGTGCAGCACCTACGGCAAGTTCGTGCATATGAGTGATATAGAGGACCGCATATACAAGGACTGGATAGACCGTTTTAAAGAATATGCCCAAATTCACGACATAGACTTCGCAGTGGTTACCGGAGATATATGTTACGAGACCGGCCTGGTGTTCTTCTCGCAGGCAATGAACAGTTCGAACGTTGGCCGCCGAATGGTTTATACCATTGGAAATCACGACCTTATAAAAGGCAATAAAGACTATTTGGGGAACGACTACGGCGAAAAGAACTTCGAAGACTGCTTCGGCCCCTCGTGGTATTCCTTCAATGCCGCCGGAATACATTACATAGTAACCCCTATGCTTATGGGAGACGCCCGTCCTTCTTACAGCGCCGACGACATTTCTGCCTGGATTCAGCAGGATCTCAAGAACGTAGCCGCCGGAACCCCTACGGTAATGTTCAACCACGACGCCGCACAGAAACTCATTCCGCAGAACGCCAACGTCAAGGCTTTCGTCTATGGCCACCGGCACGACGATTACCATACCGTCACCGATTCGGGAATCGAATTCTACTGCTCTATGGCGCCCAGCAAAGGCAGCAATGACCATTCGGCTTCGGCCCTGCGCGAATTCACCCTGGATTCCAACGGAAACATCTCTACCAGAATGCATTATGCTCCCTTATCCAACCACATTGTAGCCCACGAGGTGGGCCGATGCGTACGTTCCGTCATATATGATGCCGCCAGCGAGCCGGTTTCGGCAAAGGTGCTGCTGCCCAACGGCAAGAAGGTGAAAATGACGCAGGTCAACGATATGATGTGGGAGGCCAGGCTTCCTGAATCGCTGGCTCCCGGCGCAGTTTACAAGGTTGAGGCACAGTTCAGCGATGGCGAGAAAATAATCAGCCGACAGGTGCAGGAACCCGGGCTGAAGTGGATGACCACTCTGCCCTGCAAGGCATATTTCACCGATCCCATAATGTGGGAAGGCCATATTTTCGTTGCCGGAATGGACAATGAAAACAGTCGCGACTGTGCTGTGTTCTCGCTGGACGCAGCCAGCGGCAACATTGAATGGACTTGCAAGGTGAAGAATTCTATTAAGGGAGACCTTGCCCTTATGGACGGCATCCTGTATGCCGGCGACGTAGATTATAACGTCTATGCAATAAACGCGGCCGACGGCTCCGTGCTGTGGAACAAAAGAATCAACACAACCTTCTATCCAACGTTTACCGAAGGTATCCACGCCGCCGGCGGACTGGTATATGCAGGCTGCGCCTCATCTCTGTGCGCCCTGGATGCCAAGACCGGAGACGTAGTTTGGAAGAACACCCACAAGCACTCTGCCATCACAAACGTCAACACCAACCGCACTGCCGCGGGAGCGCTGCTCACAAACGGCTACTGGGTAGGACGCTACTGCTACGATGCGGCAACCGGAGACTTCCTTTGGGAGAATAAGGATCACGACAACCGGTACAGTTCCTGCACTCCGGCGGTTCTGGACACGACTTTCGTCTATACCGGATACTCTTCGATCCGCCAGGTCGGCGCCCGTTCCGGCGCAGAGCTCAAGAACCAGTCATACCCAGGTTTCATATTCAACACCAGGAGCGAACCTCTCATTGCAGGCGGAAAACTGTTCGTGGGCTCGTCGAACAACGGTCTTCTTGCCGTAAACCTGGAGGATATGTCCAAGGCCTGGAACTATCTCTGCGAGCCTGCAATCATCTACACCTCGCCCTATACCATTAACCAGGAGAAAACGGTAGAGAGTTCACCATCGGCCTACGGCCAATATGTGATTTTTGGTGCCAACGACGGATTCGTGTATTGCCTGAGGCAGGATAACGGACGGTTCGTCTGGAGAATAAAGGTAGGACTTCCGGTGCTGTGCAAGCCCCGGGTTGACGGTGATTTCCTGTACTTTACCGACTTTGCCGGCAACGTGTACTGTTACGAGATTGACTCCAGGTTCCTGGGATTGTAGAGATCCTTTCCTTCGGGAGTCATAGCGTACTCTATGCGCTGGGCATAGAATTTCTCGACCTTTCCGCGGACAATCTTGGAGGTGCTGTTCATCATACCGTTCTGCTCCGAGAAAGGAACGTCGGCAACTACTATTGCCGCAGGCAGCCATTTCTCGGGGAACATTCCGGCGTGCTTTCCGGAAGGACGGTAAGAATCGCACTCGCCCTGAATGATATCGAGCATAGCCTTCTTTCCTTCGACGGTTGAAGGGTCGAGCCCCTTTGCCTTTACGGCATCGGCGAGAGCCACCTTATTGGGAACTACTACCACTATGGTGTAAGGACTCTGATTGTTGTACAGAACCGTAGCGTCGATGTACTTGCTGTTGTCGGCAAGGCTGTCCTCGTAGCCTTCGGGAGAGTATTTCTCGCCGTCGGAAGAAATGAGGAGGCTCTTGAAGCGTCCGGTTACATATAGGTAGCGGGGATCCTTTTTGTACAGATAGCCGCGGTCTCCGGTATGGAGCCAGCCGTCAACTATGGTCTTTGCCGTAGCCTCTTCGTTCTTCCAGTAACCTGCCATTACGTTTTCGCCGCGAATTACAATTTCTCCGGTCTCGCCCAGAGGGAGCTCACGGCCGTCTTCTCCGCAAATCTTTATGTCCATAGGCTGTACCACCCGGCCCGACGAACCGAAGATGGCGTGCCCTGCCGCATTTGCACAGATAATGGGAGTTGCCTCCGAGAGGCCGTATCCCTGGAAGATAGGCATACCTATGGCGCAGAAGTAGCGCTGGAGTTCGATGTCCAGCAGGGCGCCTCCGCCTACGAAGAAATGTATGTTGCCGCCGAAATTGTCACGGATGGGCTTGAATACAAGCCTGTCCATAATGTCTTTGATGGGTTTTCGCCACCAGAGTTTCCAGAAGGGCTTGCCCATATTGTGATATTCGCGGTTGTATTTGATTGCGTTGTCGAGGGCGAAGTTGTAGAGTTTTTCGACCTTGGGTCCCTTTTTCTTTATGCCGGCTTCGATGTTCTTGCGGAAGTTGCGGGAAATTGCAGGAACCGACAGCATCATATACGGCTTGGTTTCGTTGATTGCGATTGGAATGTTCTTGAGCATTGTAATCGCGCTCTTTCCACCGGGGACAGTGGCTATGCTGCCACCGTAGAGCATCATTGTATAGAAACCAGCGACGTGTGCGAAACAGTGGTCGAGAGGCAGGATGATGAGCATTGTCGCGCCCTCGGGGGAACTTATTACCGATGCACCCTGCTCTACGTTTGCAGTATAGTTGCGGTGGGTGAGCAGAATGCCCTTGGGGTCGGCAGTGGTGCCGGACGTATAACTTATATTAGCATAGTCGTCGGGGCCTACGCCTGCTATTCTCTTTTCAAGCTCGCCGGGATGTTCCTCAATGAACTTGAGTCCCATTTCGCGGATTTCGCTTATATGCATTTCGTTTTCCTGCAGGGGAATGTCGTCGAAAACTATCACCTTCTGCACGGCGGGGCACTTGTCTATTACACGGCGAACCTTCCCTATCTGGCTTTCGGAAGTAATTACATATTTGGAGTCGGAATGGTTTATTCTGAAACACAAGTCGTGGTCTGATTCCAATTTGAACGACAACGGAACGTTGACTCCACCTGCGTACAGAAGCCCGAGTTCTGCAATAACCCACAGATTTCGGCCCTCCGAGAGCAAGGCGGCCTTCTCGCCTTTTTCAAGTCCCAAAGCAATAAAACCCGCTGCGAGGATTTTACTCTCGTCACGGGTCTTGAGATAAGAAGTCTCTGTCCAGACACCATTCACTTTCTCTCGAAGGAAAGTTTTGTCCCTGTACTTTTCTGTGTACTTCTCTACGAATTCGATAATTGTAGGTCTTTCTTGTGACATAACGTTATTATTTTGGAGGGAACAGACCGAAGAGCCGGGCATCCAGCATATTGGTAATTTGCTCAAAGTCCTCGGGCCGGTTTCCAAATTTTATATTGTCTGCATCGATGATGAGCAGATTTCCGTCATAATCTTTGATCCAGTTTTCGTACTTTTCGTTGAGGCCGGTAAGATAGTCTATGCGGATGCCTTTCTCATACTCGCGGCCGCGCTTCTGAATCTGGGATACCAGATTGGAGATGGATGATCGCAGGTAAATGAGCAAATCGGGCTTTCCTACGAGAGACATCATAAGTTCAAAAAGGTCCTTGTAGTTTTCGAAATCGCGGGAAGACATAAGGCCCATATCGTGCAGATTGGGAGCGAAGATGCAGGCGTCTTCGAAGATGGTGCGGTCCTGAACTACAATGTCGTCTGTTCTGGAAATATCCACGACGTCCTTGAATCTCTTGTTGAGGAAATAAATCTGGAGATTGAATGACCATCTTGACATATCTTCGTAGAAATCGGAAAGATACGGGTTATAATCTACAGATTCGTATCTGGGTATCCAACCATAGTGGGAAGCGAGCATTTTTGTAAGCGTTGTTTTGCCGCTTCCGATATTACCGGCTATTGCAATGTGCATAATTTATTGAATGTCTGGCACAAAGTTATAAAATTATATCATTTAAACAAACCAAAGAGCTGGGCATCTATCTTGTCTGTCACCAGGGCAAAATCTTCGGGCCTGTTCTGGAAATCCAGTTCGTCGGTGTTGAGAATGAGAAGTTTTCCCTTGTAGCTTGAAATCCATTCGTCGTAACGGGCGTTGAGGCCGCCCAGATATTCCAGGCTTATGCTCTGCTCGTAGTCGCGGCCTCTCTTCTGTATATTTGCTACCAGATGAGGGATGCTGCTCTTGAGGTAGATTAGCAGGTCGGGCAGTTTTACGGTGGACATCATTGACTCGAAAAGCTGCATATAGGTGTCGTAGTCTCTTTTGGTTAAGTTGCCCAGTTCCAAGTTGTTGCGCACAAAAATGTGCACGCCTTCCAGGATTGTCCTGTCCTGTATTATGACTTCCTTTGACTTGGCGATTTCCAGGGTGTCTTTGAAGCGCTGTGCCAGAAAGTATGTCTCCAGATTGTATGACCAGCGGGGGATGTCCTTATAGTAATCCTCCAGATATGGATTGTATGTGACGGACTCGAATTTTGGAGTCCAGCCGTAATGCGTTGCCAGCATTTTGGTGAGGGTGGTTTTACCGCACCCTATATTCCCTGCAATTCCTATATGCATAACTGTTTTTTGTTCACCACAAATTTAACAATTCGTTGGAAAATTGCCAAATGCCTCCCTTGCCGGAGCCCATCGGAACTTGCAGGCAGACTCGTCAAATACAATTTGCCGGTGCAAATCAATTCCTCCCTTGCCTGAAAATTGCCAAATTCCTCCCTTGCCTGAAATGTGCCCACCGGAGTCTTCAGGCAGACTCGTCAAATACAATTTGCCGGTGCAAATCAATTCCTCCCTTGCCTGAAGACTCCGATGGGCAAGGGGGAAGTTCTATTTGATGAGGCTGCCGAGGATGCTGCGGGCAAGGGTGCGGATGGCCGATGAGGTGGCGTTGGAGATGGCCTTGCCGGCAATGTTCTTGCCGGAGGTGGCTTTGCTCTTCTTGCCGGTCATTGCATTCGCGGCGGCGGTGCCCAAACTTCTGGTGACGCTGGTCATAGCGGCGCCCGCAGCCGCGGTAAGCACCGTGGCCCCTATGCTCTTGGCAACCTTGCCGCCCCGGCCCGACCCTCTGGCAGCCGAGGCCGATTCGGCACGGGCGGCCTTCTGCTCCATAACAGCCTCCTGCTGGGCCTGAGCCTGGGCGGCATCGGCAAGCAGGACTTCAAAGGCCGACTCCCGGTCGATGGGAGTGTCGTATTTTCCTCCAAGTCCCGACCATTCAATGAGTTCCTTCCTCTGGGCATCGTTTATGGCACCTATCTGGCTGAGCGGGAAAAGAATGCGCGCACGTTCCACAACCGACGGAGCACCCTTGGGGTCCAGGAAAGAGACAAGCGCCTCTCCGGTTTCAAGGTTCATTATGGCTTCGGATGTATCGAAAGCCGGATTTGCGCGGAAGGTTTCGGCTGCGGTCTTCACCGCTTTCTGGTCTTTCGGGGTGTAGGCGCGCAATGCGTGCTGAACGCGGTTGCCCAGCTGGCCCAGAATATTCTCGGGAATGTCGGTAGGGCTCTGGGTTATGAAATATATGCCCACTCCCTTGCTTCGGATGAGCCGCACCACCTGCTCTATCTTGTCCACCAGGGCCTTGGGAGTGTCGGCAAACAGTGTGTGCGCTTCGTCGAAGAAGAATATGAGTTTGGGGAGTTCCTGGTCGCCAACTTCTGGCAGAGAAGCATAAATGTCCGATATGAGCCATAGCAGGAAACTCGAGTAGAGCTTGGGGTTCTGCATAAGTTTGTCGGCGGCAAGCACGCTCATTACACCCTTCCCGCCCCTGGTGCGCAGGAGGTCGTTGATGTCGAACGCAGGTTCGCCGAAGAACTTGTCGGCGCCCTGGGATTCCAGTGCCAGAAGCGAACGCTGGATCGCTCCCACCGACGAGGGAGATACATTTCCGTAACTCTGACGGTATTGCGCCGCATTCTCGCTCACATAGTTGAGCATAGCGCGCAGGTCCTTGAGGTCGAGCAGCAGGAGCTGACGGTCATCGGCAACCTTGAAAATTATTTCCAAAACACCGCTCTGGGTGTCGTTCAACCCCATAAGTCTGCTTAAAAGTTGCGGTCCCATATCGGAGACGGTGGTGCGCATAGGATGCCCTTTTTCTCCGAACACGTCGAAGAGCTGCACGGGGCAGGAGTCGAAGTGCGGGTCCCGCATTCCAAACTCGGCACATCTCTTCTCTATGAAGCCGCTCATTGCCCCGGTCTGGCTGATTCCGGAAAGGTCTCCCTTCATATCGGCCATAAAACAAGGTACTCCGGCCTGGCAGAAAGTTTCGGCCAGCACCTGTAAGGTGACGGTTTTTCCGGTTCCGGTTGCACCGGCTATGAGTCCGTGGCGGTTTGCCATTTTACCTGTTATACTTATAGGGCCGTTGGGGCCGTGGGCTACGTAAAGTCCGTGTTCAGAGTCGTACATACTGTTGATTTTTGTCTTGAATGGACGAATTTAGTCAATTTTTCCTTATCTTTAACAATATGAAAAAATTCCTGTCTCTCATTTTTCTCATTGCAGCCGGGGTGGTCAATACGGCAAATGCCGAAAACACCCTTAGAATGCTGGTCGGCACATATACCAACAATGGCAGTTACGGAGTTTATCTCTATGAATTGAATACATCCACCGCTCAGTATGCCGTGCTGGATTGGGCCAGGGCCGGAAATCCGTCGTTCATTATTCCCTCGAAAGACCATCGCTTCGCCTATGCGGTGAGCGAATACGAAGACGGCCGGCAGGGGGTGTATTCCTTCAGGCTCGGCGCCCGCAGCATTGAAAGCCTCAACTTCCGGGAAGGCGCCGGCGGCTCGCCCTGCAACATTGTGATTGCCGGCGGCAACGTTCTCACTTCCGACTACGGCGGAGGAACCCTCTCGGTATTCCCTATCCTTGAGGACGGGCGGGTTGGAGAACGCAGCCTGCAGTTCAATCCCGGGGAAAACGGCGGGAAAACCGTTTCGAGAATCCACTGCGCCGCGGTTTCTCCGGACGGCAAATACGTTTTCATAACCGACCTGGGGGCCGACAGAATCTATCGGGCAAGCATCGGCGGCAAGGCGCCGGAAGACTTCTGCACGGCGTACAGTTTCGATCCCAAGGTTCATCCGGGGCCCAGGCACCTGACCTTTTCACAGGACGGCCGGTTTGCATACCTCATTTCCGAGAAGGGCGACTGCGTCAGCAGTTTTGCCTACAGCGACGGGGTCCTCACCCATCTGGAGACGCAACTCGCATACGACGGGCAGGGCCACGGCAGCGGCGACATCCACATCAGCCCCGACGGCCGTTTCCTCTATACCAGTCACCGGCTTAAAGCCGATGGCATAGCGCTGTTCGAGCGCGACCCGATTGGCGGAAAGCTCACCCGCAAGGGCTACTTCCCTACCGGCAGGCATCCGCGCAACTTTGCGCTGACTCCGGACGGGAAACTGCTCCTGTGCGCCTGCAGGGACGATAACCGCATAGAAATTTATTCGGTGGACAGGCGCACCGGGGAACTAACGAATACCGGGAAGGCCATTTTCGTGTCCTCCCCGGTATGCATCCGGCTGTATTGACAGCCAAGCTCTATTTGAGGAAGAGCTTTAGAGTTGCGGAAAGACGGTCGGGACAGCTTGTACCCTTGCCGCCGCAGTCGATGCCTTCGAGTTTGGCTATGGCATCCTTGACCTTCATTCCCTGCACCAGCGTGGAAACAGCCTTGGTATTTCCAGGGCATCCGCCTACAAACTCAACCTTGGTAATGACATCTTTCTTCACAGACACGTTGATTTGTCTGGGGCAGATGCCGTAAGGTTTCACCTTTACCGTACGGGTGCCGTCCTGCGCAGTCTTGTCTTCCAACACCGTTACAGCGGCATTCTCCTGTGACTGTGCCATAACTGCAGACCCTTCCGGAGAGGAGGTGGAACTGGCAGAAACATTACCCGCACAGAAAAACAGCGCAACTGTCAAAGCGGAAAACATTAAAAAAATTCTCTTCTTCATATTCTTTCTATTTCTTTAGCTGCCGGCAAATTTATAATTTTTTCTTAAATTTGCGAGATTCAATGAATCGACAGACTTATTATTTTCTATAACAGATATGATTTACACAAAAGAAGTGCAGCAGATGTGCTGCGTAGCTAAAGGCGCAAATCACGCCAATGCACCTATTCCCGAGGAAGGAAAATGGGTGCATGCAAAAGAAATCAAGGACATTTCCGGCCTTACCCACGGCATTGGCTGGTGTGCTCCCCAGCAGGGTTGCTGCAAACTTACTCTCAACGTTAAGGATGGCATTATTGAGGAAGCTCTCGTAGAGACACTCGGATGCTCAGGTATGACCCATTCTGCCGCTATGGCTTCCGAGATTCTTCCCGGAAAAACTCTTCTCGAGGCCCTCAACACAGACCTTGTATGTGACGCAATCAATACAGCTATGCGCGAACTGTTCCTTCAGATAGTTTACGGACGCACACAGTCTGCATTCAGTGAGGGAGGTCTGCCCATTGGCGGTTCACTCGAGGATTTGGGTAAGAACCTCCGCAGCCAGGTAGGTACAATGTACGGTACCAAGGCAAAGGGTTCACGTTATCTTGAAATGACAGAAGGATATTGCACCAAGATGGCTCTCGACGCCAACAACGAGGTTATAGGTTACGAATTCGTAAACCTCGGCAAGCTTATGGACGCCCTCAAGGGTGGCGCCACAGGTCCCGAGGCCATTGAGAAGGCAAAGGGCACCTACGGCCGCTTCAAGGATGCAGTTAAATATATTGACCCCCGTAAAGAGTAAGAGACTATGGCACTTTTCGAAAGCTACGAGCGTCGTATTGATCAGATCAATGCAGCTCTCAACAAATATGGTATCAAGGACATCGACGAGGCCAAGGCAATCTGCGACGCCAAGGGTCTCGATCCTTACAAGATGTGCGAAGAAACACAGAAAATCTGCTTTGAGAATGCAAAGTGGGCTTATGTAGTTGGTGCAGCCATCGCTATCAAGAAGGGTGTAAAGAGTGCAGCCGAGGCTGCCGAAGCCATTGGCGAAGGCCTTCAGGCATTCTGTATCCCCGGTTCGGTAGCCGACGACCGTAAGGTTGGCCTGGGCCACGGAAACCTTGCCGCAAGACTTCTGCGCGAGGAGACCGAGTGCTTCGCATTCCTCGCAGGACACGAATCATACGCTGCCGCCGAGGGCGCTATCAAGATTGCCGAAATGGCAAACAAGGTTCGCCAGAAACCTCTCCGCGTTATCCTTAACGGACTTGGAAAGGATGCCGCCAAGATTATCAGCCGTATCAACGGCTTTACATACGTTCAGACACAGTTCGACTACTACACCGGCGAAGTTAAGGTTCTCTCCGAGACCAAGTACTCCGACGGCGTACGCGGTGGTGTGCGCTGCTACGGTTCCGACGACGTTCGCGAAGGCGTAGCCATTATGTGGAAGGAAGGCGTTGACGTTTCAATTACCGGTAACTCCACCAACCCCACACGTTTCCAGCACCCCGTTGCAGGAACTTACAAGAAGGAGCGCGTGCTTGCAGGCAAGCCTTACTTCTCTGTAGCATCGGGCGGTGGCACCGGACGTACACTCCACCCGGACAATATGGCAGCCGGCCCCGCTTCATACGGTATGACCGACACCCTGGGACGTATGCACAGTGACGCACAGTTCGCAGGCTCAAGCTCTGTTCCCGCACACGTAGAGATGATGGGCTTTATGGGTATGGGCAACAACCCTATGGTTGGCGCCACCGTAGCCGTGGCAGTTGCAGTCGCTCAAGCTATGTAAGTCAAGAGTTTACACAACAATACGAATCGGTCGGCCAGGGCTTCCCCCGGCCGACCTTTTTGTACAGACACAAGTTGCGCCATTATGTGCCAGAGCCACAAGCCCAAACTCTACCTTGACTTTAGTGTTGGACTCCAGTTTGAAGCGCTGCGTTCGGCTGTCTCCTCCGGGACCCGTGCCCACCCTCGGGCACGTTAGAGGGAGGGGCCCACAAGCGCAGCGCAGTGGGAGGGATGGAGCGAAGCGGAAGGTCTCCGGAGGAGAGCAGCCGACGCTCGGAAGCAAGTGGACATAAAGAAAGAGGATGACCTCAAAGTCAATTTGACGGGATTTTGTCGTACAGGTAGCCGGCAATTATGGCGGCGGAGTCGCCTACCAGCTGCTCGCAGGGGCGCTTTTTATAAAATTGTGCACTCCGTGCCGACGGTTCGGGCTTCTGCCAGCCGTTGCCCCCGAGCCCCAGGAGCTCGCGGCAAACCACGCTTCCGTTAAGGTCGCGGAACTCCCCTGCCAGTTTCTGCACCAGTTCGTAGCAGGCCTTGCGCCTGGACTGGTCCTGAGGATCGTCGGACGGGCAGATGAATCCGCACACGATTGCCATCCCGCTTACCGTCCCGCACACGTCCCTCATTCTGGCAACGCCTCCTCCCAGCCCCGAGCCAATCTTCACAAGCGCATTGCTGTCGAGCCCAGTTACGTCTTCGAAAGCCAGCAGCACAGCCTGACAGCAATTGTAGCCCCGGCGGAAAATCTCCATTGCCGATTCTCTTCTTTCCTGAACAAAAGACTCCCGCGTCATAAGCTCCGCACTATTTAACCTTCTTCATATAGGGATAGAGGAATTCGGCCATTCGCAGGAAACCGAGGTCGGTGAGATGGGTTCCGTCCACAGAAGCCTCATTGTCGGGACCGGTAGCGGCCTTCTCCATAGGCTCAACGGCGCTGTGAGTTCCACCTATCTCTATGTACTTCAAATTCTTAAGCCCTTCGGAGCGGAGCTTGTGATAAAGCTCTTTCCAAAGCGCGTCCTCTTCGTTGACATCGTTACGGGTATATTCGTCGAGCCACTGGTACTGATAAGGATAGTTGCTGAGCATAATTATGGGAACGTCGGGGCGGGCCTCCCACAGGATTCTCATAAATTTCTCGGTGCTGTCCCTGACCGTTTTCACTGTACAGTTTCCAAGGCAGTCGATAATGTAGGCGCCGGCGTCGATGCGCGCCATCTCCTCGGCCATAATCATATCCATCCGGCCGTTGCCGCTGAATCCCAGATTTATGCACTCACGCTTGAGCATTCGGGACAGAATGCTGGTATAAACCATTCCGGGACGGGATGCACATCCTCCCTGGGTTATGCTGGTGCCGTAGAAAACGAGCGGTTTCTCGCTCTTTCCACCGAAGGGATTGTTCCCGATGACGGTGGGCTGCTCTATTACGGCGCCTTCCTCGATTCCCAGGGCCAGGTCGATAACTCCGTCATAAAGAGGGAAGAACATTACGTAATCGCGCATTTGGCCGTCCATATTCCTGCGGAATACGTTGATTGACTCCTTGCCGTTGGGCTGTGCGGTACCGGCGAACCTCCACTGCTTGCCGTCGAAGGCATAAAGGTCGAATCCGCAGATTCCGGTGGGAGTCATATGGTTCATTCTGAAGTTGTTGAGCAGAGTCCACTTAGCGCCAATGGCCTTGGAGTTCGTCCTGAACCTGAGGGCTATGCCGGCGCTGTTCTGGCCAAGATCCCATACGGCCTGGCGCACCTTCCCCTCTATCCTCGAAGAAAGGCGGGTGTAATATCCGTCATTTACTTTTGCCCGGGGAGTCTGAGCCGTTGTTGCAGGGTCGGCGGGTTTCTGCATATTCACGTCCAGGTCGACAGCAGTCTTCACATTGGCGTCCTTGGCCGCGCTGCCGGTCCTCACACAGTCGTCGAAACCCTGGTTGACAAGGGGAAGTCCGAGCTCCCGGACGTCGTAATATTTCAATTCCGAAGCTTTCTGGGCAAAAACAGAAGCCGAGCCCAAGGTCGCAAACAAAGCGGCCAGTATCAGCATTTTTTTCATATCCTTAAGTATCTTTATCGGTTATTAATAAACTAGAAAATAGATTCACTGGTTTCGGTGGTGAAGAGTTCGAGAGCTTTCATACCCATAATGCTGTTGCCCTTGGCGTTGAGCCGCGGACTCCACACTGCGATAGAGTACAGAGACGGGTAGATGGCCGCAATACCGCCGCCCACGCCGCTCTTTCCGGGAAGGCCTACGAGAAACGAAAATTCTCCGGTTTCGTCGTAAAAGCCGCAGGTCTGCATAATGGCGTTGATGCGCTTCACCCTGGATTTGGTAAGCTCAACGCCGCCGTGCCGGAAGGGCTCATTGCTCTTGGCAAAGCACATAAAGGCCTGCGACAGTTCCCTGCAATTCATTTCTACCGAACACATAAGGGTGTACAGCCTCAGCACTTCGTCTATTCCGTTATTTATATTGTGATGATATTTGAGCAGATTCGCAATTGCCGCATTGAGGTACCCGGTCGAAAGTTCCGAATCGGCCACCCTGCGGTTATAATCTACCGAGGGGCTGTCGCACAGTTTGCGGACAAATTCTATGAAAAATTCTTCGGGATTGGGCAGGCGCGAAATCATAATGTCGGCCATCACCAGCGCCCCGGCATTGATGAGCGGGTTCCTGGGAATACCTTTTTCGTACTCCAGCTGCACCAGGGAATTAAACGCCGAGCCCGAAGGTTCCTTCCCCATCCGCCGCCAAATCTCATCTCCTTCAAGGCTGATTGCGATGGAGAGGGCAAAGACCTTGGAGATACTCTGGATAGAGAAACGGGTGAGGGAATCGCCCAGTTCGAAAATTTGACCGTCCATAAGCCGCAGGCATATTCCGAAACGGTCGGGGTCAACCTCGGCAAGGGCCGGAATATAGTCGGCCTGCCGACCCTCGCGCGCATAGGGCTGAATTTCCCGGAAGATATTTTCAAGTATTGACTGATAGTCCATTATTCGAGAAGTATTTATTGCTCTGATTCGCTCCAGATGAAAATCTTGTCGCCGCGATGCAAGCGGCCGCCCGGACAGATGGAAGGGTCGACAGCTACCGAACAGCGCTGTCCCTTGGGGCAGAGAGACGTAGGCTGGAAGTCCACGCGCATATCCTCTACCTTGAATTCCACAACCCCGGTGGTGGCTCCTATTGCCATAACCTCGGCCCCCGAGGGCAGGTCAACGGCCTCTACCGAAATCTCGGCCACTCCAATGCGGTCGAACCAGTTCGACACCTTGCCGCAGTAGGTTTTCTTTCTTGTAGCCTGACTGCCATAGACCGAACTCCATTCTCCAAGTCTGGCCCCCTGGTAATATCCGTCCCAGAAGCCCCGGTTGAACACCTGGGCCAGAGAGTCCTTGAGCTGTGCGGCAAGCTCGGGAGTGTACGTATTGTCACATACCGAATCGGCGGCGGCCCGGTAACACTGCGCACAGCGTTTTACGTATTCGGCCGAACGGGCCCGTCCCTCAATTTTGAAAACCCGCACGCCGGAGTCTATGATCTTGTCCATAAATTCTATTGTGCAAAGGTCCTTGGGCGACATTATATACTTATTGTCCACTACCAGCCGGCTGCCGGTCTCGAGGTCGGTGACTTCGTAGCCCCGGCGGCAAATCTGATAGCAGGCCCCGCGGTTGGCGGAAGAGCCGTACTCGTGAAGGCTCAGGTAGCATTTACCCGACACGGCCATACACAGAGCCCCGTGGGCGAACATCTCTATTCTCACCAGTTCCCCCGAAGGGCCGGTGATATGTTCCGAAACAATGGTTCGGTATATTTCTTTTACCTGGTCGAGATTCAATTCGCGGGCAAGCACCACAACGTCGGCGAACTGAGCGTAGAAACGCAGCGCCTCAACGTTGGAAATGCTCAGCTGAGTGGAGATATGCACCTCGAGCCCTATCTGAGCGCAGTACGCTATGGCCGCCATATCGCTGGCAATGATGGCGCTCACCCCCGCGGCCTTGGCCGCATCGAGGGTTTCACGCATAGCGGGAAGGTCCTCCTGATAAAGGCATATATTGAGGGTGAGATAGCTCTTTACTCCATTATCCCGGCATATACGCACAACTTCGGCAAGGTCTTCGGGCGCAAAGTTGTTAGCCGAATGCGACCTCATATTAAGTTGGCCTACGCCGAAATAAACCGAATCGGCACCTCCCTGTATGGCTGCGTTCAGGCATTCGAAATTGCCTGCCGGCGCCATTATCTCCAATTGCTCGCGGGTCATCGTCGAAAAAAATTAAAATCCAAGAGGCTCACCGTTCATAATACGGCTGAACCAGTCAAGATGATACTCCAGAATAAACGGCCAGTACTTCCAGTTATGCTTTCCGGGAGAATACATAGATATAACTTTTACACCCGCATCCAAGCAGGCCTGTTCGAACTGTCTGCTAGATTTAAGAAGACTATCCTCGGTGCCGCAGGTAACTATGCAGAACTTGTCGGTACCCTTGAGCGCATCCACCATACTTACTGCCGAATGGTCGTAAAGAACGTGGTCGTCCAAACTGTAGGCGCCCAGCATTTTGGCAAGACGCTCGCGTCCGCGGATATCCAGCACGCCGCTCATAGAGCCTCCGCTGCGGAACCAACCGCTGTGGCTCAGGAAGATTGTCATTGCTCCGTGGCCTCCCATTGAAAGACCTGTTATGAAAGTCTTGGCAGGGTCCAGACCGTACTCTTTGTTCATAAGCGGATAGAGTTCGGTCTCGAAGAAAGTCATCCACTGCATCTTGGTCTTGTCGACATTGTCTATATACCAGCTGGAGGCAAAGCCGTCCGGGCAGATTATTCTGAATCCGGTATTGTTTGAAAGACTCTGCAAATCCATCTTTTTAGCCCAGTTGGAATAGCAGCCACCGGCTCCGTGCAGCACAAAGGCAGTGGGAATGTTCATTGCAGCCTGCTGTCCCTTGGGAGAGAACACCAGGATACTGTCGTTGCAATGAAGGTTTTCAGACTCAATGACGTGAAGTTTCTGTGCCCTCAAAGGCAGCACAGCCATAAGAAGAATAGCTACGGTAAGTAATCTTTTCATATCGTGTCTTGTTCTATAAGTTCAAAATCGAGCAGTCTCTGTTCCAGATTGGCATTCTTTACACGTATGCGCACGGGGTCTCCCAGACGAATTTTTCTATGGGTACGCCGGCCCACAAGCCGGTAGCGCTGCTCGTCATATTCGTAAAAGTCGGAGCGGATCTCGCGCA
Source organism: Bacteroidales bacterium (assembly GCA_024401895.1). Classification (GTDB taxonomy): domain Bacteria; phylum Bacteroidota; class Bacteroidia; order Bacteroidales; family UBA932; genus Cryptobacteroides. The sequence continues at coordinate 11,653 of JAKSKE010000010.1, read as the reverse complement.
AAGGCACCATTCCTTCGATTCCGGTGGGTTCTATTTCTACGTACATCCCCCACTCGGTCATTCCCGAAACGGTTCCGTCGAATTCCTGCCCAATCTTGTCCTGCATATATTCCACCAGCTTGTACTTTATGCTGGTGCGTTCGGCGTCGGCGGCTATGGTTTCCCGCTCCGAAGCGTGCAGGCATTCCTTTGCCAACGCATCGCGGTTCCAGGATTCAGCCCCGTCGAGGTAGGCCGCCAGCATACGGTGAACCAGTGTGTCGGGATACCGGCGGATGGGCGAGGTGAAATGGGTGTAGAACTTGAATGCAAGCCCGTAATGCCCTATGTTGTCGGGGGAATATACAGCCTTCGCCATAGCCCGCAGGGCAATGTTGGCCATTGCCTCATTCTCGGGTTTCCCTTTGGAGGCCTCAAGCAGTTTGCGAAGCTCGCGCGAAGCCGCCTTTCCGTTCTCTATCTCTTTGGTCTTGTACCCATAACTTGCTGCAAATGAGCGGAGTATCGACAGTTTCACAAGGTTGGGTTCGTCGTGGATACGGTAGATGAAAGCCTTCGCCTTGGAGGAAGCGCTGCCGTTCATCCGGCCGTTGCTGGCTATGAATTCTGCCACGGTACGGTTTGCCAGAAGCATAAACTCTTCTATGAGGTTGTTGGCTTCTGTGCTCATTTTGCGGTAGATGCGCAGCGGACGGCCATCGGAATCGACCTCGACCTTCATCTCGGGCCTTTCAAAATTGATGGCTCCCTTCTTGAAACGCCTTTCCCGGAATTCGCGGGCCAGCCCGTTCAAAACAAGAATCGCGCGCTCGATCTCTCCCTTTTCCTCTCCGGCATCGATGATTGCCTGGGCCTGTTCATAGTCCAGGCGGGCGTCGGAGTTGATTATGGTTTTTCTAATGCGGAAGTTGACGACGCGGGCGTCCGGAGTTATCTCGAATATGGTGGAAAAGGTGAGTTTGTCCTCCGACGGCCGCAGCGAACAGAGTTTGTTGCACAGGGTGTCGGGGAGCATCGGGACCGTACGGTCAACCAAATAAACCGAAGTGCCCCTCTGGCGGGCCTCCAGATCCACCGGCGTACCGGGCAGGACATAGTGAGAGACGTCGGCAATGTGCACGCCTACCTCGAAATTACCGTTCTCCAAACACTTGAACGACAGGGCATCGTCGAAGTCCTTGGCGTCGGCGGGGTCGATTGTAAAAGTAAAGGTATCCCGGAAGTCCTCGCGTCCGGCGAGTTCCTTTTTCCCTATGGCCGGAGAAATTGAATCGGCGGCCGACTCCACCTCCGGCGAAAATTTATACGGAAGGTCGAACTCGGCCAGAATAGCGTGCATTTCGGTGTCATTGAGACCGGGATCTCCCAGAATGTCAACGATATGCCCCACCGGGTTGCTGTCCTTGCGGTTCCAGTAGTCAACCAATACCGACACCTTCTGCCCGCTCTTGCCACCCAGGTTCAGGGCGGCTTTCGCATCGACCTCAATGTCGTAGGGCATATTCTTGCTCTGCATAAGCACCCAGGCACTGCCGCCGGCGAAATGCAGCACCCCCACGAAAGGTTTGTGGGAGCGTTGCACAATGTCTATCACCTCGCCCTCGCAACGCTGCCCTTTGGCAGCCTCCTTGGTTATGATTACGGTAACTGTGTCGCCGTTAAGGGCTTTGCGGGTCTTGGCCGCCTTCACAAAAATGTCTTCCTCGCGGCCTTCAACTATAACGAAAATGAAGCCCTCGCGGGTCATCTGCACACGGCCGGTGACCTGCTCGCGCTCCTTTTTCGCCAATTTATGACGATTGAATTTGTATTTCTTCGAATTCCTGCTCATTTAAATCAAAGGCTCTGCGGTCATAGCCTCGGGCTGAGGGATACCCATCAGCTTGAGGATGGTAGGAGCCACATTGCACAAAGCGCCGTCCTTTACGGTAGTGACCGAAGGCTCCCCTATTACTATAAACTGAACCTGATTCAAAGAATGGGCGGTATTGGGGGTGCCGTCTTCGTTTACAGCATAGTCGGCATTGCCGTGGTCGGCTGTAAGGAGTACCACATAGCCGTGCTCCAAAGCAGTTGCAACCACTTTCTCCACACAGGAATCGATAGTCTTGACTGCCTGGCATATAGCATCATACACACCGGTATGGCCTACCATATCGCCGTTGGCATAATTGAGTATTATTACGTCTTCCTTCTCGGTTTCTATTGCTTCCACCAGCTTTGTGGTAACCTCCGGAGCGCTCATCTGGGGCTGGAGGTCATAGGTTGCAACCTTTGGAGAGGCAACCAGAATGCGGTCTTCGTTCTCGAAAGGAGTTTCACGTCCACCGTTGAAGAAGAAAGTCACGTGTGCGTATTTCTCGGTTTCGGCTATGCGCAGCTGGCGCTTTCCGGCCTTTGAAACGGTTTCTCCCAAAGTGTCGGAAACGATTTCCTTGTCAAAAAGAATATGAACTCCCTTGAACGATGCGTCGTAGGGAGTAAGGCAGCAGTAGTACAGAGGAATTGTGTGCATTCCGGCCTCGGGCATATCCTGCTGGGTAAGCACTGCAGTAAGCTCGCGGGCGCGGTCGTTGCGGAAATTATAGAAGATGATGGCATCGCCCTGCTCTACCTTTGCAAGAGGCTGGCCGTCCTTTGTAACTACTATAGGTTTAATGAATTCGTCGGTAACGTCGGCCGCATAGGAAGCCTCGATTCCCTGCACAGCGCTCTCAAAGCTATCTCCCTTGCCCTCAACCAGGAGATCGTAGGCAAGTTTCACCCTTTCCCAGCGTTTGTCACGATCCATTGCATAGAAGCGTCCGCAAACAGAGGCAATCTTACCGGTGGTGGCGGCCATCTTCTCTTCAAGTTCCTTCACAAAGCCCAGGCCGCTGCGGGGGTCGGTATCGCGGCCGTCCATAAAGCAGTGTACATAAACGTCGTGAAGGCCGTCCTTTGCCGCGTCGGAAAGGAATTCGTACAGATGATTGAGTGAAGAGTGAACCCCACCGTGAGAGCAGAGTCCGAAGAAATGGAGTTTCTTGCCGCTCTGTTTCACATAATCGTAAACAGCCTTGATTTCGGCATTCTGCTGGAGGCTGTGATTCCTGCAGGCCATATTGATTTTCACAAGGTCCTGATAAACTACCCGGCCTGCGCCCAGATTCATATGTCCAACCTCGGAATTTCCCATCTGGCCGTCGGGCAGACCGACGAATTCTCCGCAGGCGTTCAAATGTGAATGGGGATATTTTGCCCTGAGGGAGTCGATGAAAGGCGCTCCCTGGGTATAAATTGCATTGGAATGATCCTGGCGGCCTTCTCCCCAGCCGTCCAGAATCATCAATAGTACTTTTCTGTTCATTCTGTTCTGTTATTTAAGTCCACGTGCGCGCAACAGAGCCGATGCATCGGGGTCTGCCCCACGGAAACGTTTATAAAGAGTCATAGGTTCCTCGGAACCTCCCATCTCCAGGATATTGTGACGGAAGCTCATAGCGGTTTCTTTATCGTAAATGCCCTTCTGCTTAAAGAGTTCGAAGGCATCCTTGTCCAGAACCTCGGCCCACAGGTAGCTGTAGTAGCCGGCGCTATAGCCGCTCGAACCGAAGATATGGTTGAAATAGGTGCTGCGGTAACGGGGGATAATCTCGTCGATGAGACCCATCTGGGCGCAGACCTGCTTTTCAAATTCATCGACGCTTATTCCTTCGACACTGGTGAGTTCGTGCCATTTCATATCGAGGATAGATGCGGCACACAGTTCTCCGGTGGTAAATCCCTGGTTGAAGTTGGCGGCGTCCACAACCTTGGCGACAAGTTCTTCGGGAATGACTTCTCCGGTCTTGTAGTGGAAGGCGTAGCTCGACAACACCTCGGGTTCGAAGGCCCAGTTCTCGTTAATCTGTGAAGGCAGTTCCACAAAATCGCGCTTTACGCTGGTTCCGCTCAGAGATTTGTACTTGCACTGGCTCAGAAGGCCGTGGATAGCGTGTCCAAACTCGTGGAACATTGTCTCTACCTGGTCTATGTTGAGCAGAGAGGGAGTGTCGGCTGTGGGTTTGTTGAAGTTGCCCACATTAACTATTACGGGGCGCACGCCCTCGCACTGGTTTACGAAGTTGGTCATCCAGGCACCTGCCCTCTTGCTGTCGCGGGGGTAGTAGTCGGTAATGAGCACACCAATGAGAGAACCGTCGGAGTCGGTCACTTTGAAAGCCTCGGCCTCGTCGTTGTAAAGGGCAACGCCGTCAATGGGCTCGAAGTTTACACCGTAAAGCTTGGAAGCGTTGGTAAACACGCCGTTGCGCACATTCTCCATTTGGAAGTACTCCATAACCTGAGCCTCGTCCAAAGCATAGCGGGCTTTGCGCACTTTCTCGGCATAGTACATATAGTCCCAGGGCTCGATTTTGCTTCCGGCAGGCAGTATTCCTGCGGCAATATCCTGGTCCATAACCTTTTGCATATCATAGACCTCTTCCTTGGCGCGAGTCATCGCAGCCTCCATTATACCGCTCAGGAAGGCATCCACTGTGGCAGGATCTCCGGCCATCTTGCTGTGAAGAATCTGTGCGGCGGGAGTTTCGTATCCCAGAAGCCGGGCCTTCTGAATGCGGAGTTCCATAATGCGCAGGATATTGGCCTTGTTGTCTTTTTCATTGCCGTTGTTGCCGCGCAGGCTGTAACCCTTGAATATTTTCTCGCGTACGGCGCGGTCGGGTTCAGAAGCCATTTTGTCGTAATAGTTGGCGACGCTGAATCCGAATTCGGCCTTGAATGCGTTGCTTTCGTCCAGCAGGTTGTTTCCGAAGCTCAGAGCAAGGGTAGAGAGTTCGCTGTTGATATTCTTGAGCTGCTCGCGACCATCGGCGTCAAGCCCGATTCCGTTTTCCTCGAAGGCCTCGTACAGGTCTTTGAGAATCATCTGCTCTTCGCGGGTGAGAGCACTCTGGTCGGCTTCGTAAACGGCCTTCACCCTCTTGTAGAACGCTTCGTTCATAAAGATTGAGCTGGAATGCTCTACAATCATAGGCATTGCCTGCTCTACAATGGCGTTGAGGGTGGGGGTGGCGTCGGATTCGCTCACCGCGAACAGCACTCCGCTTACTTTGTCCAGAATTTCACCGCTGCGGTCGAACGGAGCAATGGTATTCTCGAAAGTGGGGGCATCGGGGCAATCGATGATTGCCTGGAGTTCCTCGGTCTGCTGCTTTATGCCGGCTTCAACGGCGGGAATATAGTCTTTCTCCTCAATCTGGTCGAAGGGAGGAATTCCGTAAGGGGTGTCCCATTGGGTAAGGAACGGATTTTTGGTCTGGCAGGATATCATAACCGCTAACAGCGCTGCGGCTGCAATTATTCTTTTCATAATGGATTAATATTCTATGTCTGTAATGTTGTTTACGGTAAGCTGGATTTTTCCCTCATACATATTGAGGATACCGGTAACCGTTATGGGACGGGTGCCGTTGAGTACGTCCTGAGGAACAGGGGAGTCGGCGAACTTGCAGTAGCCGCTAGTGCGCACCTGAATTCCGATAGGAACCAATGAGCCATTGGAGCCGGGCAGATTCACTGTAAAATAGTGGCTTACAGAATAGGCGGCCTTGTCTACTCCGGGATAGCTGCCGTCTCCGCGCAAGTCACCTACCGTGCCGAACTTGCAGGACTGGGCCTCGGTTGCATTTCCAACGTTGAACGAATCCCACTTGCCGGACAGCAGGCTCTGGGTCATCCTTTCCTTGGAGAGCGCCCAGGTGTCTATTCCGGTCTGGGTTCCGGTAATGAAAATTCGGTTCGAAGAAGCTTCCTTGTCCTGCAGGGAATTGATGTACAGGAGCACGAATGCACCGTTGTCCTCGTCGTACTGAGGGTCGTGCCAGCCGTAGTACAGCCCCGGCACGGTTACCAGTTTGCCTATGTTCGAGCAGGTGGCAAGGGTTGAGGTTGCGTCGGGAAGTTGGTCGGCCGTGGTAATTTTAACGGGAGTAACCTTCTGTATGTCATTGGGATCGCCCTTGAAAACGGTCTTGCTTACAAGAAGGGGAACCTCCATATAGGAAGTCTGGTAGTCGGTACCTTCGCCGGTATAGCCCAACTGAGCCATTCCGTAGCCGTTTCCTTTCTTATTGGAACCGTAATCGCCCACGTACAGGCCGCTGCACTTTATTACTATGCGCTGGCCTTCGTGATATTCGTTGTAAAGACCGTTGCGTCCCAGCTTGATTTCCATTCCTCCGGTCTCGTCCTGGATATACAGGCTCTTGTAGAAATTACCGGGCTGGTCGGTTGTGGAAACTCGTCCTTCAATTATGATGTTTTCGGTGATTTCCACACCGTTGAGCGATTTGTCCTTGATTCTGTTGCTCTTGGGCAGTCTTGCCGCAAGGTCGGCTATGGTAGCGTTTGCCTGTGGAACAGTATAGTCATAGGGCTGGGGTTGCGGGTATTTCTCGGTGAACACGGGTTCAAACTCCTGGCAGGAAACCAGAAGACAGAGAAGCGATATGAGTGAAATATACTTTTTCATAGGACTAGAATCTGAAATAGATGTTCAACATATAATTGATTCCGCACATATAGAAGTACTTGGTGTCGAAGCGTTTGTAAACGTCGTGCTTGGCCCCGGTAACCAGACGGGTCTGCTCGTAGCCTCCGGTCTTTACATTGCGGTTGTTAGTGAGGTTGTTGCCATTGAGAGAGAAGCCCAGCTGCCTGTTCTTTATGTACCAGGTCTTGCCTATGCTCAGGTTAAGCAGGAATGCGGGAGCGAATTTCTCCTGTTCTGTCATATACTCTATTTCCTGGGGAGTGATGACTCCGTCGGGACCTGCACAGGCGAAGGTGGTGCGGTACAGAGGGTTCATATCTATGTAGGACTTGTCGAAATACTGTCCGTTGAGTTCCAGGAACCAGTTGTTGATATTGTAATTGAGCGCAAGTTCGGCACAGATTTGAGGAGTGGAAGGAACGTAATGGTTCTTGTATCCTTTGACAATGGGATTGTCGTCGGCATCTATGTCATATACTTCGGTGCCCGTAACGGGGTCCTTCACCTTTGAGAAGATGGGAGTCCTGTTCCAGTAGGGAACATCGTCCTCACGAATTACCTCGGCACTGTTGTCTATGGTCTGAACCATTTTGGGAACCGATGTATAGATGTGGTCGCCCCAGCTGAAAGCTCCCGACAAGGTGAGGTTGTCTATGATGGGAACCCTTACTCCGATTTCGACTCCAAGATGCCTCTGGTCTATGCCGGTCATTGCAAAATTGGTGAACGAATGCTGCGAGTCATCGTAGAAGCTCATTACGTCGGACTGGTCTTTAATGGTTGTGTAATAAGCAGTTACACGAGCATCGATGCCGTTTCCGCTGTACTGGTAGTTGAGGTCGCCCGAGAAAGTCTTAATGGGTTTGAGACCGCTCACCAGAGTGTTTCTGGTCCTGGGCGAAATGAATGAATTGTTGAACGAAGGTGCATCTACGAAATAACCTGCATCGGCAAAGATGCGGTGTCCTCCAACGAAAGTGTAGCTGAGGTTGGTCTTAACCGAGCCTATAACGAAGCCCGAAACCGCCGATTTGCCTTTTGAGGTCTGTCCGTTAGACTCCTGGGTGAGGTTTACTCCGTCGATGATAATGTCGCTGCCGTCATCCCAGGTACCGGCGAAAAGGCCCTTCCTTACAAGACCCTCGCGCCAGAAAGTGTTGTAGCCTATGCTTCCGGCCAGCAATGCCCTGAATCCGCCGGCAGAATAAGCTCCACTGGCCCACACACGGGCATCCCTTACCTGCGACAGGTAGTCGTAGCCGTACTTACCTCCGGTAACCACTTTCTCGGCCTGGCGGTTGTTTGCTACCCAATAGTCAAGGTCGTTCTGAACCTTGGCCTCGTTGGCGGCGAAATCGCGCTCGGCAAACGAGTCTATGTTAAGATAGTACTTGCCTCCCAGAAGGTCTTTCATCTTCTTGTAATTCTCGGTGCGGTTCAACCTGAGGTTGATTCCTCCGTCGATGGTGAAATTGCCGGAAGGAACATAATGCGCGTTGAATACGGCGTGAAGGTCATTCTGGTCGACGTGGCGCTCTTCCTGGGCATATTTGCTGCGCCCGTCGGCAGAGTTGTAGTTTACGTTGTACATACGGTCCCAGTCTATATGCTGGTACTTGGAATAGCTTGCGATTCTGGGATTCCACATTTCGGCGGCCCAGGCGGCCTTTTCCTCGGAGTTGCGGTCGTAATCTTCATCTACCATACTGAAGTAGGAAGGAAGGTTGCGGTAGTAGTCGGGACGGGGGTCGGCGGCGTCGTACCAGTCGAGCGCCGAGTAGCCGTTGTATCCGGTGCGCCACAGCAGAGTAGCGCCCAGCGACAATTTGTCGGAAGGAGTGTAATTGTACTTGAGGAAGGTGATGGGCTCGAAGGTATTGCGAACCCTTGCATTACGCACTTTTCCGTTCTGGTAGCCCCAGTTGGAATTGTACATATTGTCTCCCATCATATCGTAAACTTCCTGGGTGGAAGCGTTTGCGGCACCGCGCTGCCCCGGAGACGCCAGGGTAACCAGGCTGAGCCTGTGAATGTCTCCCCAGTTCTTCTCTATTCCGGCATAGTATGCAAAGTTGCGGTAGAAAACCCCCTTTGTCCAGTCGTTTCCGCCGAGCCGGGCCGAAACGTTGAACGCATACGATATTCCGTTGTCCTTCTGGCCGCTGCCGTAGGTGAGCATAAGGCGGAGACGGTAGGTAGAACTGTTGGTGAGCACACTGCTCCTCCATCCCGGACGTACGCTGGAAGGAGTTGCCATTATGTTGGTGACACCGTTGATTCCGCCCACTCCGTACTGGGAAGATTCAACTCCCAGAGTGCTTTCCTTGCTGCGGGTTGCCTCGTTGAGACCGCTCCACAGAGAGAAGGGCGAGTATCCCGTAATGGCATCGTTGAGCTTTACACCTGCCAGATAAACATCCTGAGTTTCAGAATTGTAGCCACGGTTCTTGAATCTTATTGCACTGAACCCGAAGCCTGCGAGTTCGGAATACACGTCGTTGGAGAACAGAATGGTGGGAGCGTCGGAATAGCCCGAATCCTGGAAATCCTGCTCGGCAAAATTATCTTCATCGGGGGAATCCTTGGCTAAAGTTACAGGAGAAAGGGTAACGAATACGAGATCTCTCATAAGTCCCTTTTCCACAATTACGTTCACCTGGGCAGAGAGAAAGCCTTCGGCCTTCATTGTAAGCATATAGCTTCCATCGGCTATGCCCTCAAAACAGAAACGGCCCAAAACGTCGGCATTCTGGTGTGCAATGCTTTCTCCGTTAGAGAAAAGTTCCACCTTTGCGCCTTGAACAGGAGCACGTCCTGCACGGTTGACCACAGTCGCTTTGATGCCGCCCGTCTGGGCAAAGCTCATTGCACACAGGGCCAGAGCCACAAGTACAGAGATTAAGCGTTTCATAAGTATTATTTGCTGATTTTAATAAACGTTGGATAGTGGTCGGAATAACCTCCCACGAAGGCTCCGTTGGAGAACGTGCGGAACGGCGTATCTTTATACTGCCCGCTCTGCTGGGTCATAAACGGCTTGTGGAATATGCGCCCGTAGTATTTGTTCCTTACGATTTTCTGTATTTTCAGACCGCCGTGGGGAGCTACGGCAAGGTTGTAATTGACCTGTATTATGTCGTAGATATTCCATTGACCCCTGTAAGCCAGAGACCCGTAACCGTCCTTGTACATAGAATAGAAAGGGTTGAAGAAGTCGTCTCGATACATTCTTTCGGTAATTTCGGGCCGTCCGTGCAGCCATACGGCCTGACTGTCATCGGTAGGGTTGTCGTTCATATCGCCCATTACAACCACCTTTATTCCGCGGTACTTGCGTTCCATAGCGCGGGCGTGGTTGTAGATAATCTCGGCCCCGCGGCTGCGGAGGTCGCCACCCTTTCCTCCCAGACGGGAAGGCAAATGGCATACGTAAATGGCAAAGTGTTCGTCTTCGATTGTACCGTGCACCATAAGAATGTCCCTGGTCCTGAAATAATCCTGGTCGGCCTTTGAAAGGGTTATCTTAACTTTGGTGTCTTCGAAAGTGAACGGGATGCTCTCGCTGTCGAGATATTTGAAGACGTCGGGTCTGTAAAGCAGGGCAACGTCCACACCGCGGCGGTCGGGACCGTCATAATGCACAATCTGGAAATTGGCGCCGGCAATCTGAGGGTCGCTCACCAGGTCGTCCAAAACCAGGCGGTTCTCTATCTCGGAAACGCCCAGGACTGCGTGATAGGCTTTGTTGTCGTCCCTCATAGCCCTTATGACCTGAGCCATATTGTGAATTTTCTTCCTGTACTTGGCTTCGGTCCATTTGTTTTTGCCATTGGGCAGAAACTCCTCGTCGTTCTTTGCAGGATCGTCGTAAATGTCAAACAGGTTTTCGAGATTGTAGAAACCAATCACGTAACTCTTTTCTTTGTTTTGAGCGGGACTGTTGCCACAGATGAGCAGCAAAGCCGCAATGAATATTATAATGCGTTTCATATCCGTTAATTGTTCCACCAGTTGTCCCTTGTGGTTTCAACCTTGTCGGTATAGGCCTGGCCTATGGCCGCCGGCAGATTCACAAAGAAATCCATTCCAGTAAGTTTTTCAAGTTCCCGTATGGTCATTGCACCTTTCATAAAGTCGGAAGTCAGGGGCTTGTTTTCGAAATAGAACGCAATGCCCGAATAGCCTCCGGTAGTGCCGGTAATTCCTATGGTTCCGTTCTTCTGATATGCCAGCAAGGCCTTGAAATAGCCCACCGGCACCGTTACCGCCTTGCCCACATTGTCGTACGATTTTCTGGTGCTTCCCTTTATTACGCAGCCTGTTGCAACGTACAGGGTATCCAGAATATTCCCTTTCTCGCGCACGTAGTTTTCGAGCTGCAGCCAGGTTCCACCGTTAAGGTCATAGTCCTGAGGCGTAAGGTTCACGCCATAATATGTCTCTACGTTATACTGGTAAACCTGCCTGTCGGCCGATGGAAGCTGATGCCCGCGGACGCCGAATCCGCTGTACGAGCCGAAGCGGAGGTCGGGCTGGACTTTCTCGGGAATTTTAGGATCCAGTCCCCAAAGTTCGCTCCTTCCGGAACCGCCCTGCCGCAAATCGCGGTTGAGCGGATACGCAACCCAGTGAGCCACAAGGGCATCCTTGTCCCAGGCATAGGAGTAGTTGCGGGTGACTTTCTTGCCTATAGTCATAGGGTGATGAATAAAATACAGCCCTTCGGGTACGGCGGGAAGTTCCATCCACGTTTGAACGGGGTCTGAAACTATGATTGAAGAGACGTCCGGCCTCTGGGAAAATTGCAGAGCCGAGGTTTTGTCTCCCGAACGGCCTTCAATGGTACAGGTCCGCACTTCTTCGCCGCTGTTGACTGTCCATCTGATTATTACGTTGGAGTCGCCGGTTCCGCTGTATGAATCTACGGTGAGCCACTCACAGCCCTGGCTTACCGAAATGGTCCATTCGCCGTTCGAGGTCACCTTCAGAAACTTGCTTCCCGATTCATACTCCACCAAAGGGTTGTCGCACTGCAGGCTTATGAAGCTTTCGGGCTCTGTTTTGGCACCGCAAGAATGCAACACGGTTGCGATAGCCGCAACGGCTACCGCAACC
>JAKSKE010000001.1 GCA_024401895.1 Bacteroidales bacterium | reverse complement strand
ATTTTTGCAGTACAAACCTTGGTGTAGTGAATCACTCTGCAAATCTAAGGTTTGTGAGATATTACGAACATAAAACTCACTTAATATGAAACTTATTATCAAGGAAAACAGTGCGAACGGTTCATTGTGGGCCGCCCGCCACATTGCAGAAAAAATCAACGCAAAGGCAAAAGTAAGCGACAAGCCGTTCGTCCTGGGTCTGTGTACCGGTTCAACTCCAATCGAGACCTACGCCGAGCTTGCAAGAATGGTAAAGGCCGGAGAGGTTTCTTTCAAGAACGTTATTTCTTTCAATATGGATGAATACGTAGGCCTTCCCGAATCACATCCCGAGAGCTACCATTCATTTATGCACAAGAATCTGTTCGACCATATCGACGAGCCCGCAGAAAACATTCACATTCTCAACGGAAACGCTCCCGACCTTGATGCCGAGTGCGAGGCTTACGAGAAAGCCATTGCTGCCGCAGGCGGATTCGACCTCTTCCTGGGCGGAATCGGAGAAGACGGCCACATTGCCTTCAACGAACCGTTCTCTCCTCTTACCTCCCGTACCCGCGTGGTAACCCTTACCGAGGACACCCGTATCGTCAACTCCCGTTTCTTCGGCGGCGATATGAACCTTGTTCCCAAGCAGGCCCTTTCGGTAGGCGTTGCAACCGTTACCGATTCAAAGGAAGTGGTTATCCTTGCCTTCGGTCCCAAGAAGGCCCGTGCAATTCACGATGCAGTTGAGGGAGCATACAGCCATATGTGCACCGTATCTGCCCTGCAGAACCACCAGAACGGCATTATCGTATGCGACGAGGCCGCAGTTGGCGAAATCAAGGTGAATTCCTACAAATACTTCAAGGCAGTAGAACTGGCCGAGAAGCTTTAATTCCATAAGAACCGGCCTATGAACAGTTTCGGCAGAATTTTCAGGGTTTCCATTTTCGGAGAATCGCACGGCCCGGTTGTAGGTGCCGTAATTGACGGGGTGCCCGAGAATATTGAACTGTGCGAGGCCGATTTTTCCGCTGACCTTGCGCGCAGGGCTTCCGGCCCCATTGGAACAACTTCCCGCAGGGAGGACGACGTTCCCCGTATTCTGAGCGGAGTATATGAAGGTCATACCACCGGGGCACCGCTGTGCATAGTCTTCGACAACAGCGACACACGCCCCGGCGACTATGATTCGTTCGACGCTATGCCACGCCCCGGCCACGCCGACTACGTTGCCGCCGTAAAATGGGACTGGGCCAACGACCCCCGCGGAGGCGGTCATTTTTCGGGCCGGCTCACCCTTCCCGTGGTGGCGGCCGGAGTAATTGCAAAAAAGGTTCTGGGCGACATTGGCTTCAACGCCCGTCTGACCGAAGTGGGCGGATGCACCGACCCCGGGCGCTGGGACAGCCTCATATCGGCCGCCGCTCAGGAGGGCGATTCCCTTGGAGGAATAGTGGACTGTACCGTGGACGGAATGCCCATCGGCCTTGGCGAGCCCTTCTGGGACAGCGTTGAGTCCCTCATTTCCCACGCAGTATTTTCAATTCCCGGAATAAGGGGGATAGAGTTCGGAGACGGCTTTCGGGCGGCGGCAATGAAAGGGTCTGAACATAACGACCCGTTCGGCCCCGACGGCCCTTTGAAAAACGGCTGCGGCGGAGTGAACGGTGGAATAAGCAACGGCGCCCCGCTGCATTTCAGGGTGGCCGTAAAACCCACTTCCAGTATCGCCAAACCCCAGCAGACCTGGGACTACTCCAAAAACCAGCCCGGTGCCCTTTCGGTCAAGGGTCGTCACGACGTGTGCTTCGCCCGCCGGGTTCCGGTAATAGTGGAGGCAATGGCTGCCATTGTCATTGCCGACCTTGTCTGACAAGAAATCAAAAACATATTCAAAAATGAGTAAAGCATACGAAATAGCCCGCGAACGTTACGCGGCCCTTGGAATTGACACCGAAAAGGTGTTGGACCAACTTCAGAATTTCCACCTCAGCATGCATTGCTGGCAGGCCGATGACGTTGCCGGATTCGAGTCGGCGGGAGACCTCACCGGCGGTATCCAGGCAACCGGAAACTATCCCGGCAAAGCCCGTAACGTAGAGGAACTGCGTTCCGACATTCTCAAGGCCAAGAGCCTTATTCCCGGAACCCACCGTCTGAATCTTCACGAGATATACGGAGAATTCGGAGGCAAGAAGGTTGACCGCGACCAGGTTGGCCCCGAGCATTTCGAGGGATGGATGCAGTGGAGCCGGGAGCACAACACTCCGCTCGACTTCAACAGCACTTCGTTCTCGCATCCCAAGAGCGGCAACCTCAGTCTCTCCAATCCCGACAAGGGAATCCGCGATTTCTGGATCGAGCACACAAAACGCTGCCGCGACATTGCCGATGCAATGGGAAAGAATCAGGGAGACCCCTGCATAATGAACGTATGGGTGCACGACGGATGCAAGGACCTCAGCGTCAACCACTATATGTACCGATCACTGCTCAAGGATTCGCTCGACCAGATTTTCGCCGAAAAGAAGACCTGGATGAAAGACTGCATCGAAGGCAAGGTGTTCGGAATCGGGCTCGAAAGCTTCACCGTAGGTTCGCACGATTTCTATACCGCCTATGCGGCCGCCAACGGTAAGATTCCCACAATCGACACGGGCCACTATCACCCCACCGAGAGTCCTGCCGACAAAGTGAGCGCCCTGCTGCAGTTCGTTCCCGAACTTATGCTTCACGTGTCCAGGCCCGTCCGCTGGGACTCCGACCACGTGACAATTATGGATGACCCCACCCTTGAGCTGTTCGCCGAAATAGTGCGCGCCGGCGCCCTGGACAGGGTACACTACGGCCTCGATTACTTCGACGGCGCAATCAACCGCATAGGAGCTTATGTGATAGGCAGCCGGGCCGCCCAGAAATGTATGCTGCGCGCCCTTTTGGAACCTACCGCAACCATCAGCAAATACGAAATCGAGGGGCGTACCGCCGAAGTTCTGACCTACCTCGAAGAGGCTAAGGCAATGCCTTGGGGAGCTGTGTACGACGAGTTCTGCGAGCGTAACGGTGTTCCTGTAGGCGAAGCCTATCTCAAGGAGATTGCCGACTACGAAAAGAACGTGACTTTAAAGCGCTAGCTATGCTCGAAGAAATAAAACAGACTGCCCGGGTCGCCGGATACCTTTGGGAAAAAGGCTGGGCCGAGCGTAACGGAGGAAACATAACAGTCAACATAACCGAGAGCCTGGACGAAGCCGTAAAGTCGCTTCCAGCCATTGCGGGGCCGTTCCCCATAGGAACAGTCCTGCCTTGTCTCAAGGGCTGCTTCTTCTATTGCAAGGGAACTCAGAAGCGTATGAGGGACCTCGCCGAAGACCCTATGTCCAGCGGCGCCATCATCCGCATCTGCGACGACTGCGCTTCCTATGAAATAATTGCCGACAAGGTTGTGATGCCCACGTCTGAGTTGCCGTCCCACCTTTCGGTACACAATTACCTGCTTGCCAAGGGCTCGCCCTACCGAGCCTCCCTTCATACCCATCCCATTGAGCTGGTGGCTCTTACGCACAACCGGAAATGGATGGAGAAAGACGTTGCAACCCGAATGCTGTGGAGTATGATTCCCGAGACGAAGGCCTTCTGCCCGCGTGGTCTGGGAATGGTGCCTTATATGCTTCCCGGCAGCGTAGAACTGGCCGACGCCACAATAAAGGTCATCGACGACAACTACGACGTGGTAATGTGGGAGAAACACGGAGTCTTTGCCGTAGATACCGACATTATGTCGGCCTTCGACCAGGTTGACGTGCTCAACAAGGCTGCCCAAATCTACATTGCTTCCCGCAATATGGGATTCGAGCCGGAAGGAATGTCCGATGCCCAGATGCAGGAACTTTCAACCGTGTTCGGTCTTCCAAAATAAAAGTCAAGAAAACAATTCTTATGAAGAAATTTATTATTTTTCTGTCGGTATTTGCCGTTCTGGCCTGCAGCAGAAATGAAATCAGCTACCGCCAGATGGACGGGTACACTATTGTCAACCAGACCAAGGGTCCTTCGCTGGGCTTCACCTCGGTAGAGATTCTTCTGGTTGACGGCTATGCTTTCAAGGATCTCAACTGCAACGGAGAACTCGACGTTTACGAAGACTGGCGCAGGAGTGCCGTGGAGCGGGCAAAAGACCTTGCGGCCAAGTTGCCCATAGAGCGCATTTGCGGGCTTATGCTGTATTCCAGCGCCGTAGATGCCGATTCGGCTTCTTTGTCGGAAAGACAGAAAAGAAATCTTCAGGAAGATTATATACGCCATATGCTGGTGCGCGACGTAAAGGATGCGGCTACCGGTGCGGCGTGGTCGAATGCAGTGCAGGCCCTGTGCGAGGCCGAGCCTTTCGGAATACCTTCAAACAACAGTTCCGACCCCAGGAACTACACGAACGGAACGGCCAACGTGAACAATTATGTGCCTGAACCCGACGGAGAATACAACCCTGTAGGAGAGAACAATATAAGCAAATGGCCCCGCGAGATGGGAATGGGTGCCACTTTCGATATGGATGTGATTCGCGCTCACGGCGAGGTGTGCTCGGCGGAATATCGCGCTCTGGGCATTACCACGGCCTTGTCTCCGCAGGCCGATGTGGCTTCGGAACCCCGTTGGAGACGTTTTTACGGCACTTTCTCCGAAGACCCCGTTCTGCTCCGCGATATAGTTCAGGCCTATTGCGAGGCTTTCCAGAATACTCCCGGAAGCAAGACGGGATGGGGGAACCTGTCGGTGAACTGTATGGTCAAGCATTGGCCGGGCGGAGGTGCCGGCGAGGCTGGCAGGGACGCTCACTTCGGCATAGGGAAGTATGCGGTTTACCCCGGAGGGAATTTGCAGCAGCAAATGATGCCCTTTGTTGACGGAGCCTTCAACCTTCCCGGCAAAACGCGTAAGGCATCGGCAGTAATGCCTTATTATACAATTCCTTACGGGCAGTCTCCCGACGGCGAGAATGTGGGCAACAGCTTCAGCCGTTTTATAATTCAGGAGCAGCTTCGCGACAAATACTCTTACGAAGGTGTGGTTTGTACCGACTGGGGTGTCGTGAATGACAATGAAGTGCCCTGGGCCAGAATTTCCGGAAAAACCGGAACGCCCTGGGGAATGGAACTCGCTACTCCCGCAGAGCGCAGGCTCAAATGCTTCGAGGCCGGCGTTGACCAGCTCGGTGGAGCGAAGGACAATGTCATAAGTATGGAAGCATACAGCCTTTGGGTGCAGAAATACGGCGAGGAAAGCGCAAGGGAACGGTTCGAACGTTCTGCCGTGCGGCTGCTTGTGAACATTTTCAACGTGGGCAATTTCGAGAATCCCTACGTAGATCCCCAGACTGCCGCAGAAGTGGTCGGCTGCAAGGAATTTGTCGAGATTGGCTATGATGCCCAGCTCAAGTCGGTGGTAATGCTCAAGAACACTTCTGCGCTGCCGCAGGTTGGCGCCGACGGCAAACGTCTGAAAGTCTATGAGCCCCTGCGTCACGTTCCGGCCGGCCTTACCCATTGGATGAACCCCACTGCGGCTTATGACGAATATCCCATTTCGAAGGAACTCCTGGGCAGGTATTACGACGTTGTGGATACTCCGCAGGAGGCCGACTTTGCAATAGTGTACATACACAGTCCGGTAGGTCACTGGGGGTATCTGCAGAACGAAGACCGCAAAAAAGAGGGCAGGTATATGCCCATCAGCCTCCAATGGGGGCCTTACCGTGCCGACCACGCCCGAGAGCACAGCATTGCCGGCGGCGACCCTCAGGAAGCTTCGGCGAACAGGGGATACCGCGCTCTCACCGAAACATCTTCCAACGAAGCCGATATGTATCTGGTACAGAATACCAAGAAACTTATGGGAGAAAAGCCGGTAGTGGTGTATGTGGCTACCGAACGCCCGTTTGTACCCGCCGAGATTGAACCCTGGTGCGACGCCCTGCTCATAGGCTTCGGAGTCTGCAACAATGCAATACTCGACCTTATTAGCGGCAAAGCCGAGCCTTACGGCCTGCTTCCGTGCCAGATGCCGGCGAATATGAAAACCGTCGAGGAACAGCTCGAAGACGTTTCCTGCGATATGGAATGCTACCGCGATGCCTGCGGAAACGTTTACGATTTCGCCTTCGGCCTTAACTGGAGTGGAGTTATCAATGACCACAGAGTAGCGCGTTATGGCCATATTTAAGTTCCAGCCCATACGCAAGGTCCTGGTGTGGGGAACCGAAACCTGGCTCATTTCAAGTGTGCCGGGCAGCGAATCGGTCGTTGCGGAAGGCCCCGACAAAGGAAAGACCATAAATGAGGTTTACGGGGGACAGTTCCCGCTGCTGGTCAAGTTTATCGACGCCAGAGAAGACCTCAGCATTCAGGTGCATCCCAACGATGCCCTGGCCCTGCGGCGTCACAACTGCAAGGGGAAAACCGAAATGTGGTATGTGCGTGATGCCTCCGAAGGAGCCCATCTGCTTTCCGGCCTCACCCGGCAGATTACCCCCGAGGAATACGAACGCAGGGTTGCCGACAACACCATTACCGAAGTGCTGGGCCGCTACGACATTGCCAAGGGCGACGTGTTCTTCCTGCCGGCCGGCCGCATCCACGCCATAGGGGGAGGGTCGCATATAGTCGAGATTCAGCAGACGTCGGACATAACCTACCGCATCTACGACTACGGCCGTCCGGGATTGGACGGAAAGCCCCGCGAACTGCACACCCGGCTGGCAAAGGATGCCATTGACTATTCGGTTTTGCCCGACTACCGTACCCGCTACAACCTGCGCAGGAATGCCCGTACGGTGCTGGTGGAATGTCCCTGTTTCGTGACTTCGCTCTACAACCTCGACCGTCCTTTAAACCTGGACTTGAGCGCAATCGGCAGTGCCCTGGTGGTTGTCTGCATCGAAGGCGGCGGAATCCTCGGCGGCCGGCCAGTTGCCGCCGGGGACGTATTTCTCGTTACCTCCGGCGAATCCGATATGTCTGTGCAACCCGGCCCCGACGGTCTTAAGCTCCTCACATCGTATGTCCCCGAACAAACAATATGTTAGAATGAAAACGAAAGTCTTTTTATCCATAATCGCGCTTGCGATTGCCGCCGTTCCGGCATTTAGCCAAAAATATGCTTCCAGGGCCGAAGCTATTGCCGCCCAGCTCAAAGACCCGGGGTCCGACTACGTTGTGGTTGTAAGCCACCGCGGAGACTGGCGCAACTGGCCCGAGAACTCCATACCTGCAATAAAGTCTCTGATAGATATGGGCGCAGACGTAATGGAGCTCGACCTCAAAATCACGAAGGACAGTGTCATTGTGCTTTCTCACGACACCACAATAGACCGCTGTACCAACGGTCGCGGCAAGGTGAGCGACTACACTTACGAAGAGCTTCAGAAATTCTGCCTTGTGAAAGGCAATGGCGCCAGAATCGACACTCTGCATATTCCTACGTTACGTCAGGCCCTGGAAGTGTGCAAGGACAACATTTGCGTGAATATAGACCAGGGGTATTGGTACTACGACCTGGTGCTCGAAATTACCGAGGAGCTGGGGGTAACCGACCAGATTCTCATAAAGGGCAAGAGCCCCCTCAGGGAGGTTGCTGCCAAGATGGCCTCGCATCCTCACAATATGATGTATATGCCCATAGTGGACGTGCAGCGTCCCAATGGGCTGGAACTTCTGAATTCATATCTCGACAGCGGAACGGTTCCCCTTGCCTACGAGGTCTGCTGGCAGAGCGGGAAGGTTGACCCCTGGGCGAAGCTTATTCTGGACCAGGGCTCTAAGGTATGGGTCAATACCCTGTGGCCCACTCTGTGCGGCGGCTACGGCAACGACGACGATGCGGCCTACGTCCAGGGTGCCGGAAAAGTGTATCAGCAGTATCTGGACGCGGGAGTTTCTATAATCCAGACCGACCGTCCGGCCTTCCTAATCGAGTTCCTCGAAAGCAAAGGCCGCCACACGTTGCCCTTGTAATTTAAATTGCAGAAAAAATTCGTATTTTTGTATTTCTATGGATGAATTGCTCAAAGACATAACATCTCGGGAATACAAAGAGGGATTCGTTACCGAAGTCGAGCAGGAATTTGCTCCAAAGGGCCTGAACGAAGACATTATAAGGCTCATTTCCAAAAGGAAGGAAGAACCCGGCTGGCTTCTCGATTTCAGGCTGGATGCGTTCCGCCGATGGAAAAAGATGGCCCAACCGTCCTGGGGGCATCTCAAGCTTCCTCCGATAGACTATAACGACATCATATACTACGCTGCTCCCAAAAAGGCGAAGGACCGTCCCAAGGAGATAGATCCGGCGCTTATGGAAACCTTTGACAAACTGGGCATTCCGCTCAAGGAAAGGGAGTTTCTGGCGGGAGTGGCCGTCGATGCAGTATTCGATTCGGTGAGCGTTACCACAACCTTCCGCAAGGCGCTGTCCGACAAAGGAATAATATTCTGCTCCTTCAACGAGGCGGTACGCGAGCATCCGCAGCTGGTGCAGAAATACCTTGCCAGCGTGGTTCCGGTGGGGGACAATTTCTTTGCGGCGCTCAATTCGGCGGTATTCACCGACGGCTCGTTCTGCTATATTCCCAAAGGGGTTAAGTGCCCGATGGAACTCAGCAGCTATTTCAGAATAAACGCCAGCGGAACGGGACAGTTCGAGCGCACGCTCATAGTTGCCGACGAAGATTCCCAGCTGTCCTATATGGAGGGCTGCACCGCCCCTATGAGAGACGAGAACCAGCTCCACGCGGCTGTGGTTGAAATAGTGGTGGAGAAGGGAGCCGACGTCAAGTACTCGACCGTTCAGAACTGGTATCCGGGCGATTCCGAGGGCCGTGGCGGAATCCTGAACCTTGTGACCAAGCGCGGAATATGCAAGGGCGAGGGCTCTCACTTGAGCTGGACTCAGGTGGAGACCGGTTCGGCCGTCACCTGGAAATATCCGTCCACCATACTCAAGGGCGACTACAGTTCTTCGGAATTCTATTCCGTCGCGCTTACCAACAACTGGCAGCAGGCCGACACCGGAACAAAGATGATACACATAGGAAAGGGAACCCGCAGCCGTATAATCAGCAAGGGAATAAGCGCCGGGCACAGCGAGAACAGCTACCGGGGGCTTGTGAGGGTGAATGCAGGAGCCGACGGGGCCCGCAATTATTCGCAGTGCGACAGCCTGCTCATAGGTTCGCAGTGCGGGGCTCACACCTTCCCTGTAATAATGAACCAGAACCCCACCGCAACGGTGGAACACGAGGCCACAACCTCCAAGATTAGCGAAGACCAGCTGTTCTACTGCAATCAGAGGGGCATTCCTCCCGAAGAGGCGGTGGGTCTCATAGTGAACGGATATGCGAACGAGGTGCTGCAGCGGCTTCCAATGGAGTTTGCGGTTGAGGCGCGCAAACTGCTGTCCCTTTCGCTGGAAGGGTCGGTCGGATAAAATTGAGAGAATATGAATTGGTGGGAAATATTATCGGCGGCGCTGGGACTCTCTTGCGTAATCCTTGCAGGTAGGAATTCAAAGTACAATTTCTACCTGGGCTACGTTTACAACCTTTTTCTTACAATGCTTTTCTGGCAGCAGTCACTGTATGCGGCTATGGCGCTGCAACCTGTGGCTTTTGTTATAAACATATTCGGACATTGGCGCTGGACGCATCCCCGTTTGTATGAAAGGAGCCACGGAGATTCCAAGAAACTGCGCGTGAGCAAAGTGAACCTTAAGGTCTGGGGAGTCTATGCCGGCATAGTGCTCAGCGCAGGAACCTGCCTGGCCAGTATTCTGGAAACCTTTACTTCCGACCCGCTTCCGTGGTTGGACGCATACATACTTATGCTCACTTTCCTGGCCCAGTACCTGAGTGCCCAGAAGCGGCTGGAATGCTGGTTTGTATGGATGGCCGTAAATGTTGCCAACATAGCTCTTTACGTTGCTTCCGGCCTGTGGATTATGACTGGCGTGGCTGCACTTTATCTCATAAACGGAATAGTGTCCTACCTTAACTGGAGGGAACTCTATAAAAACAAATGCTGATATGGAAGAACTCATAATAAAGAATCTGCGCGCAGGCGTGGAAGGAAAAGAAATCCTCAAGGGGGTGGATTTGCGCATAGGCAAGGGTGAGGTTCACGTGATTATGGGGCCCAACGGGGCCGGAAAATCGACCTTGAGCGCCGTTCTTGCCGGGCGTCCCAATTTCAAGGTAACCGAAGGGGAGGTTCTCTTCGACGGGGCCGACCTGCTGGCAATGACTCCCGAGGAACGTTCCTGGGCCGGCATTTTCCTGAGTTTCCAGTATCCGGTGGAAATTCCGGGAGTAAGCATCACCAACTTTATGAAGGCCGCGCTGGCCGCCCGTCGCAAGGCCCAGGGTCTGCCCGAACTCACTCCCGCCGAGTTTCTTAAACTCCTTCGGGAGAAGATGGCTCTGGTGCAGATGAAAGGGGAGTTTGCCCGCCGCGAAGTGAACGTGGGCTTCTCGGGAGGCGAAAAGAAGCGCAACGAGATTTTTCAGATGGCAATGCTGGAACCCTCCCTCGCAATTCTGGACGAAACCGACTCCGGCCTGGACGTAGATGCCCTCAAGACTGTGTCGGACGGGGTGAATTCTCTGCGCTCGCCTCGGCGCTCGTTCGTAATAATAACCCATTACCAGAAACTTCTGGAATATATTAAGCCAGACGTGGTGCACGTGCTCAAGGAAGGCCGGATTGTAAAGACCGGAGGCCCCGAACTGGCCGATTTCATTTGGAAGGAAGGATTCGAGAGCATAAATGGATAAGAGAATATTCATAATAGGACGCGATAACGTGCCCGAAAGGCTCAGCCTGAAGGCCGGGCAGAGCATCTTTTGGACCCTGGTCGCTCTTCCCGGGGTCAGTGCCGAACTGTCGCTGGAGGTCGATATCGAAGGCGAAGGCTGTGAGGTCGACATTGCAGGATTGTATCTGTGCAAGGACAGCGAGAACCTTTCGCTTAATATGAATGTGCGCCACAACGCCCCCGGCAGTGTGAGCAGGCAGGTGTTCAAGGGCATCCTGGACGGTAAGGCAAAGGTGAATTTTGACGGTCTCATATATGTAAGGAAGGATTCCCAGAGAACGAAGGCCGCCCAACAGAGCAAGACTATCCTCCTGAGCAGTGAGGCGGTAATCTCCACCCGTCCGCAGCTGGAAATCTATGCCGACGACGTGGAGTGCTCCCACGGTGCCGCGAGCGGGTTCCTCAATACCGACGAACTGTTCTATATGCGCTCGCGCGGAATTCCCGAAGACCAGGCCCGCCGTATGCAAATGACCTCGTTCCTGTCGACTGTGCTGCAACGCCTTCCACAAAGCTTGCAGGAAGAAATAACGGACTGTCTATGATTGAACGCACAAACGTAAAAATAAATCTGGGTTTGCACGTTCTGCGCAGGAGGGAAGATGGTTTCCACGATCTGGAAACTGTCTTTCTGCCTTACAGCGGATATGGCGATATACTGGGGATAGAGCCTTCATCCCGCACTTCGATTCATATCGGAGGGCCCTGCTACGGGGGTTGGGAGATGGACAGCGACCTTACAATGCAGGCCTATCGCCTGCTTGCCGCAGAGTTTTCGCTGCCGCCGGTGGAAATCTCCCTTATAAAGAATGCTCCGGTAGGCGCGGGGCTCGGGGGAGGTTCGGCCGACGCCGCCTTTGCTCTGAAAATGCTGAATACCCTCTTTGAACTGGGGCTGGGCACGGCAGAGCTGGAAACTTTTGCCGGCCGGTTGGGCTCCGATTGCGCGTTCTTCATTCAAAACCGGCCCTGCTTTGCCAGGGGCAGGGGAGAGATACTCTCGGCCTGCCCTGTAAATGTGGACGACTACGAGATAAGGGTTGAAATTCCGGAAGGAGAGAGCGTGAGTACCCGGGAGGCCTATGCAAACATAATTCCCAGGGAGCGGCAGGCCGTTGCTCTGCCGTCGCTTTCCGAGGTTTTGAAGCATCCGGTAAGCGAATGGCGGAATATGCTGCGCAACGACTTCGAACAGAGCGTGTTCCCCGGCCATCCGGCCATTGCCGCACTTAAAGAAAAATTTTATGCGCAGGGCGCCGAGTATGCCTCTATGTCGGGTTCCGGCGCCGCCGTTTTTGCCTTGTTCAAAAAATGAGAAAAATCCTGCTGACCATAATGTTGCTGCTGTGCTGCACTTGGGCGGCCTTTTCCCAGAGTACGAAGATTCGGGGAAGGGTGACCGATTCGGCAACCGGCGAGGGCATTCCGTTCGCAGGAATTTTCTTTAAGGGAACCACCATTGGCCTCACTACCGACCTGGACGGCTATTACACTCTGGAGACCAGGGATTCCCAGTCGGACGTGCTGGTATGCCAGTATATGGGATATAAGACGCAGGAAAAAAAGATTAAGACAGGGAGTTTCTCTACCGTCAACTTCGTAATGGAGCTCCACAATACCAGCTTGTACGGGGTTGTGGTGAAGGCCGACAATAAAAAAGTAAAGCGGCTGCTGGCCGGAATAGAGGCCAACCGCGACAGGAACAACCCCGAAAAGAGGCCCTGCTACAGCTGTGACCTGTACAATAAGATGCAATTGGGGCTGACGCACGCGCAGGAGCAGCTCAGGAATCCCAGGTTCCTGGAGGAAATGGGCTTTGTGTTCGAGAATTTGGACACTTCTACCGTGAGCGGGGTGTCCTACCTGCCCGTCTTGATTTCCGAAACGGTGGCGCAGCGCTATCATACAAGCAGCCCCGAAGCCAACAGCGAAACCATTATCGCCAACCGTATATCTGGCGTAAACCCCGACAATAACCTGCTTACCCAGTTCACCGGAAGTCTGCACTTCAAGTGCAATTTCTATCAGGATTTCGTGAACAGCTTCGACATAGAATTCCCTTCTCCCATCCAAAGTGGGGGAATGCTGTATTACAACTACTATATCGTTGACTCTCTGTCAATTGATTCCCGCAAGACCTATCTTGTGCACTATCACCCCAAACCGGGGATTTCGAGTCCTGCGCTGGACGGAGAGATGCTGGTCGATGCCGGAGACTTTGCCCTCCGCTCCCTTCACGCAAAGATGCTTCACGGCGGTAATGTTAACTGGGTCAGGGACATAGTGTATGATGTAGAGTACGAAAGGCTGCCCGACTCCACCTGGTTCTACCGACAGGAAAAACTGTATGCCGACTTCTCGATATCTTTAGCCGACTCGTCCAAAATGCTGTCGGTAATAGGTACCCGGGAACTCAGCTACAGTAATCCGAGCTTTGAAGACGTTCAGGTTGCCAGCGTGAACAAGGTGAAGGTAGAGAGCGATTCCAATTACTACGACGACGAGTATTGGGAAAAGCACAGGCCCTACGAACTTTCCCAGAAGGAAAAGGATACATACAGGATGGTGGAGCAGATTAAGGAAACTCGCACTTACAGGACCTGGTACGACGTCATATACACCGCTGTCACCGGTTATTGGGACATAGGCAAGGTGGGCCTGGGCCCGTATCATAAACTCATAAGTTTCAATAACCTGGAGGGAGCCCGAGTGCAGCTGGGCATCCATACCTCCAAGGACCTGAGCAAGAAGTTCCGCTTTACAGCCTATGCGGCGTACGGGTTCCGGGACCGCAAGCCCAAGGGCGGAGTGAGCTACGAGCGTCTGTTCTCTAAGGAACCGACCCGAAAGCTTACGCTGGATGCAAAGTACGACGTGTTTCAGCTGGGCAAGGGAACAAGCAGCTTTACCGACGGCAATATTCTATCTTCTGTCCTGGGAAAGGGGAAGGCTCAGAAACTCTGCCCTATGACCGGTTTTTCGGCCTGCTACGAGCACGAGTTCAATATGAATTTCAATATGCAGGCAGACGTGAGGCTGATGCGCTACTTCGCCAACGGCTTTGTGCCTATGTCTGACTTGAAAGGCAATCCCATAGGCAGTGTAGCCTCCAACGAACTACACCTGCTTGCCCGTTTCTCAAAGGACGAAACCGTGAACCGGGGGCACTTCATAAAAACATACGTGCATACCAATTACCCCGTGGTGAGCCTTGAACTCACCGGTTCCATTCCCGGAATCCGAAAGGGCGACTGCGGCTTCCTGCGTCCCGAGCTTACGGTGGACTGGAAGGTGAGAATCCCCCCGGCAGGAATGAGCAAGGTTCATTTCAGCGCCGGAACAATAATAGGAAAGGTCCCATACCCGTACCTGCATCTGTTCGAGGGAAACGGCTCTTATATTCTGGACAAGACCGCCTTCTCCTGCCTCGACTTCTTTGAATTTGCTGCCGACAGCTGGTGCACTCTGCTGTGGCACCACAACTTCAACGGCTTCTTCCTGGGTAAAATTCCTCTCGTCAGAGAGCTGAAGCTGAGGGAGGAATTCATCTTCAAGGCGGCGTACGGAGTGCTTTCAAACCGTAACAACCCTCTGCTCGAAGGTTCCGACGCCGTTATGATGTTCCCACAGGGGATGAAACCCTTGGGCAACGTTCCCTATCTGGAGATAGGCGCCGGCATTTCCAACATTTTTCAGTTGTTCAGGGTTGACTGCCACTGGCGCCTCACTCACCGCGAGAACGCCCGCCAGAAATTCTGTGTAACCCTGGGACTCGAATTCCGATTCTAAACGTTAAGTATCACAATAAAACAGTTTTCTTATGATAAGCGAAGCGCAACTGAACAGCACCGTAGCCCAACTTTTTTCCGGGATTAAATTCCCCGGCAATCCCGAAGGCCTGTACAGCCCCCTTTCATATATGATAGAGATTGGCGGCAAGAGAATCCGCCCGAAGCTCTGCCTGCTGGCCTACAGTCTCTTCAAGGACGCCTTTGACAGCGGTATTCTGGAGCCGGCGGCGGCGCTGGAGATATTCCACAGTTTCACCCTCATCCACGACGACATTATGGACAAGAGCGATTTGCGTCGCGGCAAGCCCACAGTCTGGAAAAAGTGGAACGAAGAAACCGCTATCCTCTCTGGCGACGTAATGCTCATCGAAAGCTACAAGCGCATTGCAAAGGCTCCTGTGGCAGTGCTGGATTCGGTTATGGAACTTTTCTCCCGCACGGCGGCCCAGGTTTGCGAAGGCCAGCAGATGGATATGGACTTTGAAAGCGAAAGTTGTGTACCTCTGGAGGAATACGAGCAGATGATAGGTCTCAAGACCGCCGTCCTCCTTGCCTGCGCCTCCAAGATGGGCGCGCTCATAGCGGAAGCCGACCCGGCCTGCTGCCAGGCCTTGTATGACTATGGCTACCGTCTTGGAATGGCTTTCCAGATTGCCGACGACTACCTGGATGCATTCGGCGACGAAAAAGTGTTCGGCAAGCCTATTGGAGGAGACATCCTGAACAACAAGAAGAGCTGGCTCACCGTTCAGGCTATGCTCAAGGTGGCCGACAAAAAGGCGCTTGAAGAGGCAATGAACATTAAAGCAAACAGCGCTGAAGAGCGTAAAAGCAAGATCAGCGCCGTTAAAGCAATTTATTGTGAACTGGGACTCGACTCCCAGGCCCGGTCAGAAGTCAGACGTTATTCCAATCTGGCTATGGAGGCTGTCAAGGAAATAGGTCTGGGTGCAGTGAGAACCGAAGTCCTGCACCGTTTTGCCGAAAGCCTGGTGGAGCGGGCCAGATAAGAATCCCGGTAGTTTTTACCGTTTTCGATAGCAGATTCCCAACTGGTCGAACCAGGGCATTTCGTGCTCTGTGATTGTGGTGTAGAAACGGTTGAAATCGCTGGTGAAAGCCGGATCCTGGGCATCTTTGCTGAATTCCCATACCGGATGCGCGTTCCATCCTCTTTCCCACAGTCCCAACATCTTGGGGAATATATAATAGGTCACGTGATCGAAGTTCCTGATGGTTTCGGTCCACAGCTGAGCCTGTACGCCCAGAATGCGCTCGGGTGCTTCCAGAACGGTTTTGCCGGTGGCGGCATCGGTGAGGTCGGCGGGAACTCCCTGGTCGTCGAATCTTACTGAGCTGTAAGAATTGAAGGGCAGCAGGCAGAAGCTGCGGCGCTCGTCAACAAGTCCGCCCCAGTCGTGTCCGCGTTCCAGAACGCTGGAGTTGTAGGCAAAGTCGGCATAGGCGTTCGTCATATTGCACAGAATTACGTTGAATCCCTTGTTGGCCATCTTGTAGGGCAGCTCGTCGCTGTGTCCCTGAGGCCTTGTGCTCCATATATTCGTGAATGCCAGAACATTCTTCATCTGCTCCTCGGTGGCGGGGTCGAGCCGCTGGGGAATCTCCTGCCATCCGGCAATCTTTATTCCCTTGGCCTCGGCAATGTCCATAATGTTGCGCATATAGTAAGCCTTGAGCTCGGCGGCGGTGGTCCATCCGTTTTCCTGCATAAGGGCCTGGCAGGCGGGAGAACCCATCCAGGCGCCGTGGGGAACCTCGTCTCCTCCTATGTGGAACTCGGTAAGGGGCGCTCCGGCTTCGTTATGGTAGGCTATGAAGGTGTCCATAAGCAGCTCCATAAACTTGTACGATGCGGGCAGGGCAACGTTGAGGGCATTGTCGTTGAAGTACTGTACAGAGTAATATTTGGAAGTGTCGCCGGGTTCGGTCAGGCGAAGGGTTTCGTCCCCGGTCTGGTCGCAATAGTAGTCCATACCTCTGAGGGCGGCGCGGAAGTGGCCCGGAGTATCGACTTCGGGAATTACTCGGATATGGTTCTTGTGGGCGTACTTCACAATTTCAATGTAGTCGGCCTTGGTGTAGTAACCGTTGGAAGAGCCGGGAGCGTTGGGGTCGAAGTCTCCGCTGTGGGTGGGAGCCAGGTGCTTCACTTCCTTGAAACTGCCGTCCTCCTGCCTTTCGGGAAGGCTGTGGAAGGCCGAGAATTCGGTGAGCTGGGGAAGTCCGGGGATTTCGATTCTCCAGCCTTCGTCTTCGGCAATGTGAATGTGCAGCACATTAACCTTGAATCCGGCAAGAATGTCGATGAGTTTGAGCATATCGTCCTTCGTGGTGAAGTTGCGGGCTACGTCCAGCATAAGTCCGCGGTGCTGGAGGTCCGGCCAGTCTTCGATTGTGAAGTCGGTAGGCTCGCCGCCTGCATTGCGCAGAATCTTATTGAGGGTAACTGCGGCATAAAAGGCACCGTCGGAGTCGGCCGCGCCTATTGTAACTTTTCCGTCGGTCAGCTCTATGCTGTACCATCCGGCAGGCTTTCCTGAAATTGTCTGTGCGGGCCATTTCTGAAGAATGTCATCGACCGACAGAATGCCCAGGGAAGACTTTCCTTCGCCTTTTACCAGGGTCTTGGGCTGGGGTACAATGGCGAATTCGTCAATCTGTACAGGCTCGTAGGCGAACAGTTCGACTTCTTTGGCTTCCTGGAAAATGTATTTGGTCTCAAGCTTTACCGGAGCGGTTCCGGGAATGTCCAGAGTGAAGCCTTCGGGGGCCCAGCTCTGGCGCTTCAGGGGGTTCGCAAGGAAGTTTACTGTTACTTTATCGCCGCAGTCTCCGGTAGGAGTTATCTTGTGAAGGGTGCCGAAAAGGTGTTCGATGGTTGCATTTGAGCCGTCCAGAATCTGGGGAACTGTGCGGAAGCAGGAGAACCATATCACCCAGTTGTCTCCCTTCGGGGGGTTGTCAACTACAATGGAGAAGGTGCCCTTCCCGGTTTCGGGGTCAACGGGTCCTTCCGTAAATGTTACCGCAGGCTTGCAGGAACACACGCAAGCCATAGCAAGCAGACCTGCTATGGCGGAAAAAAGTTCAGTCTTCATACAGTATTGTTTGATAAAAATTGTTAACTTCGTGGCTTAATGCAAAAATATGAAATAATTGTTTAACAAAAAATAATGCACTATGGCTAAATCTACACAAAAACAGAATTACACTCCGGCTATCGTGGTTATGTTTGCGCTGTTCTTTATGATTGCGTTCGTGACCAACCTGGCCGGCTCAATGGGTGTAATCGTAACCAATCAGTTCGGAGCAAGCAAGGCGCTCTCCCAGCTGGGTTCCCTCGCTAACTTTATCGCTTACGCCTGTATGGGTATTCCCGCAGGCCTCATCCTCCAGAGAAAAGGTTATAAATTCACTTCCCGCGCCGCTGTCATCGTAGGTATCGTGGGAGTCGGAATCCAGTTCCTTTCTGGTTATGTAGAGTCTTTTGCAGTTTACGTTGCCGGAGCATTCGTTGCAGGTTTCGCAATGTGTATGCTCAATATTGTAGTCAATCCTATGCTCAACACTCTGGGCGGCGGCGGAAACAAGGGTAACCAGCTCATCCAGTTCGGAGGTTCCTGCAACTCTATCGGCGGAACCATCGCCCCGGTATTCGTAGGCTGGCTCGTAGGCGGCACAATAGCCAATGCAACAGTTGCCAAGGCCGCTCCCGTAATGATAATTGCAATGGCAATCTTCGCAATTGCATTCGTAGTCATATCCCTTACCAACATTCCTGAGCCTCATATGGAGACTCCCGAGCAGAAGGCCGCCCGCCTTGCCGGAAACATTCAGAAGGACCAGTACAGCCCCCTGAGCTTCCGTCACTTCGTGTTGGGTGCAGTGGCAATTTTCTTCTATGTTGGAATTGAGGTGGGAATTCCCAATACCGCAAACATCTACTTCTCGGGTCTCGACTGGGTTGGTCCGGCCCTTACCGGAACAATGGTGGGTGCATACTGGTTCTGTATGCTTCTGGGCCGTCTGGGCGGTGGTGCCATTGGCGCCAAGGTCAGCAGTAAGGCTATGCTCTGCGCAACTTCCTGCCTTGCAATAGCATTCCTGCTCTGTGTAATCTTCATACCCGAGACAGTCGCCATCAAGTTCGGTGAAAGCAGCATTCCTCTCTGTCTGGTATTTATGATGCTCTGCGGTCTTTGTACCTCGGTTATGTGGGGAGCAATCTTCAACCTGTCGGCCGAAGGCCTCGGAAAATACACTGCATCTGCTTCCGGAATCTTTATGACTCTGGTTTGCGGTGGCGGTATCATTCCCTTCGTCCAGAACCTCATTGCCGACAAAGTGGGTTCTCTTCAGAGCTACTGGCTCCTTATCGCCTGCCTGGCCTATCTTATCTTCTACGCTCTCGTAGGAAGCAAGAACGTTAACAGAGACATCCCCGTAGAATAATTCAATAGGCTCTATGGAAAAGAAATACGTTGTAGGAATCGACATTGGCGGACAGACTGCCAAAATAGGAATCGTGGATGCCCGCGGGGAGGTGCTTGCACAGACCGTCATTGTGTCCAACAAACACACCGACGCCGGTGAATTCGTGGATTATCTTGCCCAAACTGTGAATACGCTCATTAAACAGACCGACGTCGAGGGACAGATTCGCGGCATAGGCGTGGGAGCTCCCGACGGAAACTACTATACCGGAGAAATTCAGGGGGCAATGAACATTACCTGGTGCGGCGACAAAGTCATACCTTTTGCCGAGATGCTTTCCAAGGCTACCGGCATTCCCGTTTCACTCACCAACGACGCCAACGCCGCCGCTATGGGAGAAATGACCTACGGAGTTGCCAAGGGAATGAAGAACTTCATTATGATTACCCTCGGTACCGGCGTGGGCAGCGGAATCGTAATTGACGGAAAGATTGTTTACGGCCACGACGGATTTGCCGGAGAACTGGGACATACCTGCGCCGTAAGGCACAACGGACGTCACTGCAACTGCGGTCAGAACGGCTGTCTGGAGACTTACGCTTCGGCTATAGGCGTTGCCCGCACCGCCCGTGAATGGCTGGATATGAGCGATGAGCCCTCATCTCTCAGAGGAATCGAGAACCTCACTTCCAAAGACGTTTACGAGGCTGCCAAGCACGGTGACCAGCTGGCTTTGAGAGTCTTCAAGTTTACCGGACGCATTCTGGGCGAGAGCTTTGCAAATTTCATAGCTTTCTCGGCTCCCGAGGCTATCGTACTCTTCGGAGGTCTCGCACGTTCAAGGGAATTCCTGGAAGATGCCATTGTTGACGCTATGAACGAAAATGTGGTATTCCTCTGGAAAAATAAAGTTAAACTTCTGTTCTCGAGCCTCAAGGAATCGGATGCCGCCATTCTGGGAGCTTCCGCTTTGGGATGGGAACTGTAAACGACACAATTCAAAAAACAAATAAAAAAAAGATGAAAGCACTTAAATTTTTCGCAGCCCTTTCTATGGGCTTTGCAGTTCTGGCGTGCACACCCAAGGCCGGGGAGCCCGCTCAGGAAGGAGAACAGGCACAGGACGGACAGGTAGCTCAGGCTCCTGCAAAGGAAGAGGCTCCTGCCGAGTTTGATATCAAGAGTCTGGCACCTACGTCAGCCGAAAAAGATACCGTTGCATATCTGCTTGGCGTTTATTTCGGACAAATCGTGAAGTTCAACAACTTCGGTGAGGATATCAGTTTCTGTCGTATCCGCAAGGGATTCAACGACGTCCTCAAGGCCGAGGGAAATCCTCAGGATCCCGAGTACGGCGCTCAGTTCAAGATCAACCCCGCCGAGATTGACCGTATCTTCAACGCATATCTTTCAAAGCAGAGAGACGTGAAGGCACACGAGAATGGAGAAGCCGGCAAGAAGTACATTGCCAAGATGGAGAAGCAGGGTGCCCAGAAGACCGAATCCGGCCTGTGCTACATTATCGAGGAGCCCGGTACCGAGGTTGTTGCTACCGACGCCGATACAGTTTACGTACACTATAAGCTTACCGACGTTAAGGGTAAGGTAATAGAGGAAATCGCCGCCGATGCAGAGCCTGCCAAGATGGTTCTCAGATATAACATCGCCGGTTTCCGCGAAGGTCTCAAACTTATTGGAGAGGGTGGTAAGATTAAACTTATAATCCCTGCCGACCTGGCATACGGCCCTCAGGGCAACCGTGGAATCGAGCCCAATTCAACCCTCGTATTCGAGGTTGGTCTCGACAAGATAGGCAAAACCGTAGCCCAGTAATCAGGAATGGTCTAATCCTCGTCTGAGTCGTCAGAATCGTCTGCGTCGTCAGACAGAATGGAATCTTCGGACTCGTCGTCTTCGTCATCGAAGTCTTCGGCGAGTTCTTCTTTTGTCATATCTTCGAACGACACATAGCCGTGGTCCAGGAATTCTACGGGATTGGGGCCTTTGCTGTCCAGAATTTCGGGACGGATGACGGTTCCCGGGAAGTCGTCTTCGAAATTTATGGTTACGCTTCTCTTGGCTACCGTGTCATAGAAATAGGTGAAGGAGAACACTCCCGCCTTCTGAGTGTCGGCAATGGTGACTTTGTCAACCGTGCCGCAGCCCAGGTCAACGTAGGCATAGCGGGCGACCACTTCGCCAAGGGCGTCGAAGGCTTTGAAGAGAATGGGAACGTCGTCGGGAAATTCCATATCGGCCTTCATCTGTTTATGAAAGTTATATAGTGTGGTGTCGGGCCTTACTGCGTACACGCGGAAAAATCCTTTGATTCCGTCGAGTGTTACTCTGTATTTGAAATTCATATTGCGAAGATAAGAATTATTCACTAAATTTGAACAGATATGGAGTGCTCAGATACATATAATAGTATTTCGGAGCCGTCTCAGGGCCTGTATAAGGAGCTGGGCAGCCGCTTTATCGCTATGGCGTGGCCGGTGGAGAGCGAGGACGAAGTGCGGGCGCTGCTCGATACTGCCAGGCGGCAGTATCACGACGCCCGGCACCATTGCTACGCCTTCCGGCTGGGCCTTGACGGCCAGCAATGGCGCGCGGGCGACGACGGCGAGCCGTCGGGCAGCGCCGGCCGCCAGATTCTGAACCAGATAGATTCGGCGGGCTTGAGCGACGTGCTGGTCATTGTGGTGCGCTATTTCGGAGGAATCAAGCTTGGAATCCCGGGGCTTATCAGGGCCTACAGAACCGCTACCGCCGACGCTCTTTCAAATGCGACGGTGGTAACCAGGACGGCGGGAGCCTGGTATTCCGTATCCTTCGGCTATGATGCCCTTCCGTCGGTAATGAAAATCCTGAAAGATTTGGAGCTTCCGGTGCGGGAGCGTGACTTCGGGTTGGATTGCTCGCTTCAGGTAAGGGTGCGCTTGAATCTTATGCAGGATTTTTTGGACAGAATGGAAAAAATTGGTATCTTTAAAGATAAAATGCAAAAGCTGTGACTCGCAAACACATATTTACGGCCGGGCCTTGCCTGCTGCCCCAGCGCGTATATGACGACGCTGTGGCGGCTCTGGGCAATTTTGCCGGTACGGGTGTGCCGGTGCTGTCGGTGAGCCATCGCTCCCGGGAGTGGGTGGAACTTATGGACGAGACCCGCGCCCTGTGGAGGGAGCTCCTGAACATTCCTGCCGGCTATGAAGTGGTGTTTATGGCGGGAGGGGCCTCAATGCAGTTCCTTTGCGTCGCCGCGAATCTGCTTCGCACAAAGGCCGGCTATGTGAACAGCGGAATCTGGGCCGGGAAGGCCCTCAAAGAGGCTCAGGGCTTTGGAAATGCCTGTGAAATAGCAAGTTCGGCCGACCGCAATTTTTCTTATGTCCCCCGCGGGTATGAAATCCCGGCCGGCCTGGACTATCTGCATATAACCAGCAACAATACGGTTTTCGGCACCCAGCTGCGCGAAGATATGGACTGCCCGGTGCCTCTGGTGGCCGATATGTCTTCAGACATTCTGAGCCGTCCGGTAGATGTGTCAAAGTATGCGCTCATTTACGGCGGGGCCCAGAAGAATGCCGGTACCGCCGGAGTGGGATTCGCAATCGTGAACCCCGGCATTCTTGGAAAAACGGGCCGGCACATCCCTTCTATGCTGGACTATCGCGTGCAAATCGACAACGGTTCAATGTTCAACACCCCTCCGGTGTTCTCCATATTCATTATGAACCGCACTCTGCACTGGATTAAGGACAGCGGCGGGGTCTGCGCCCTGCAGAAGTTGAACCGGGCCAAGGCCGATGCGCTTTACGCCGAGGTTGACCGCAACCCCCTGTTCCGCGGCACGGCCTGCCCGCAGGACCGTTCGCTTATGAACGTAACCTTTGATATGGCTTCGGGATACGAGGCCCTGCTGGACTCATTCGTGGATTTTGCCCAAGGCCGCGACATTGTTGGAATTAAAGGTCACCGGCTCGCCGGCGGGCTCAGGGCATCGATTTACAATGCCTGCACTATGGAGGATGTCCTGGCTTTGACCGACTGTATGAAAGAATTTGAAAAGAAGAACGGATAATGGTAAGAGTTAAACCTTTTGCAGCTTTACGCCCGCCCCGGGAACTCGCCCAGGGGGTTTGCGCGCCTCCCTACGACGTTGTGAGCAGCGCCGAGGCAGCCGCTCTTGCCGGCCCCGCTTCTCTCTTGCATATAACCCGCCCCGAGATTGACTTTACGCCCTTTGCCGGCGAGCACGAACAGCGCTCCTACGACAAGGCGGTGCAGAATTTCGCGCTGTGGAAGCAAAAAGGGCTCCTGGTGCAGGACGGCAAACCCTGCTACTACCTTTACGCGCAGACTATGGGTACCCATACCCAGTACGGCTTTGTGCTGTGCGCGCACATCGGGGACTATGAAAACGGAGCCATAAAGCGGCACGAACTTACCCGGAAGGACAAGGAGGATGACCGTATGGTGCACATCAGCTTGCTGAACGCCAATCTGGAACCGGTGTTCTTCGCATTTGAGCGCGATGAAGAGCTTGCGGCCGTAATTGAAGCGGTCTCTGCGGGGGAGAAGGAGTACAGTTTTACCGACGAAAACGGCTTCAGGCACGATTTCTGGGTTATCGGCAATGACAATGTCATTGCGCGCATAAGTGAAATTTTCAACACCCGGGTCGAGGCCTTTTACGTTGCCGACGGCCACCACCGTACTGCGGCCGCGGTGCGCGTAGGCCGGCAGAAACGCGAGGCGAATCCCCTGCACCGCGGCGACGAAGAGTACAACTGGTTTATGGCGGTGTGCTTCCCCAAGGACCAGCTGCGCATTATGGATTACAACCGGGTGGTGAAGGACCTGGGAACATACGCCCCCGAATCCTTCCTGCACGCTCTTGAAGAAGATTTTACCGTAGAGGCGAAGGGTCCCGTACCCTACCGTCCCGGCCGTCCGCACAATTTCTCTATGTACCTGCAGGGCTGCTGGTACAGCCTTACCCTGAAGGAAGGCCGGTGCTGCGGGAACAGTTGCCTGGAGCGCCTCGACGTAAGCATACTCAGTACATTGGTCCTGGACAGGCTCCTTGGAATCAGGGATCTGCGTTCAGACAAAAGAATAGATTTCGTGGGCGGAATAAGGGGCCTGGACGAACTTGCCCGCAGGGTCGATTCCGGCGGAATGGAAGTGGCGTTCGCGCTGTATCCCGTAAGTATGGAGCAACTTATGGAAATTGCCGACGGCGGGCAAATAATGCCGCCCAAAACCACCTGGTTTGAGCCTAAGCTCAGGTCGGGGCTTGCAATACACAGTTTGGAATAACGATATATGAAAGCAGACACTGTTCAGATTCATAAATTCCTGAAGGAGTTTTTCGGGTACGACAACTTCAAGGGAGAGCAGGAGGAGGTCATTTCTCATCTTATTGAAGGTAATGACGCCTTTGTACTTATGCCTACCGGCGGAGGAAAATCCCTCTGCTACCAGCTTCCCGCCCTTATGATGGAGGGCACGGCAGTGGTAATATCTCCTCTCATTGCCCTTATGAAGAATCAGGTCGATGTGCTCCGCGGCTTTGAATCGGGCAAGGGCAGCATCGCCCACTTCCTGAACTCGTCTCTCACCCGTACCCAGATGGACGAGGTGTGCCGGGACCTTACCATAGGAAAGACAAAGATTCTGTACGTGGCTCCCGAGTCCCTCACCAAGGAAGAGAACGTGCTTCTGCTCAGAAGAATAAACGTATCGTTCTTTGCCATTGATGAGGCTCATTGCATCTCGGAATGGGGACACGATTTCCGTCCCGAATACCGCCGGATACGGCATCTTATAGACAGTATTGGCCGCAGGCCCATAATTGCCCTCACGGCCACGGCGACTCCCAAGGTGCAGAGCGACATTCTCAAGAACCTTGGCATTGTGGACGCCAGGGTATTCAAGTCTTCATTCAACCGACCCAACCTGTACTACGAGGTAAGGGACAAAGTGGAGCCCGAAAAAGACATAATCAGGTATATCAGGCAGAATGCCGGGAAATCGGGAATCATATACTGCCTCAGCAGGAAGAAGGTCGAGGAACTCGCACAGTTGCTCTCCATCAACGGAATAAGGGCCTTGCCCTACCACGCCGGGCTGGATGCCAGAACCAGGGCCGAGAACCAGGACGACTTCCTTATGGAAAGGGTGGACGTAATAGTGGCCACCATAGCGTTCGGAATGGGTATCGACAAGCCGGACGTGCGTTTCGTAATCCATTATGACATTCCCAAGAGCATCGAGAGTTACTATCAGGAAACCGGAAGGGCCGGAAGGGACGGAAAAGAAGGAAACTGCATAGCATACTACAGCCCCAAGGACATTCGCAAGCTCGAGAAGTTTATGCAGGGAAAACCTGTGTCGGAGCAGGAAATCAGCCGACAGCTGCTGGACGAGGTGGTGTTCTACGCCGAGTCCAACCAGTGCCGCAGGAAGCTGTTGCTGAACTACTTCGGAGAGCATTACGAGCAGGACCGCTGCTGCGCCTGCGACAACTGCCTTCACCCCAGGGAGACAATCGAAGGGAAAGATATTATGCATCTGGTTCTGGAACTCGTAGATTTTTTGCCCGAACACTTCAAGACCGACCATCTGGCAACCATCCTTACCGGAGAAACCAACTCCAAGATAGAATCTTACCGGCACAACCAGCTCGAACTCTTTGGAGCGGGAGATGACCATAATGCCCGGTTCTGGGAGTCGGTTATACACCAAGGGCTTGTCCTGGGCCTGCTGGGAAAGGAAATCGAGTCGTACGGGCTCATCTACATAACCCCCAAGGGAAAGGAATTCCTCCAGAATCCGTATTCTGTACAAATATTGAAGGACCGCACTTTCGCCGACCCCGACGTTGCCGAAGAAGATGACGACGAAGACGTGAAGGCTTCCCAGGCCGCAATGAACGGTGGGGGAGGAGACCCGGTGCTGCTGGCAATGCTCAAGGACCTCAGGAGGGATATGTCCAAGGCCCTTATGCTGCAGCCGTGGATAATATTCGGAGACCAGGCCCTGGAAGATATGTCCATCCTGTATCCCGAGACATTCGACGAACTCAAGAACTGCCAGGGCGTGGGAGACGGCAAGGCGCGCAAGTTTGGAATGCGTTTCCTGGAACTCATCAAGCGCTACGTGGAAGAGAATGACATAGAGCGCCCGGACGATTTCATAGTAAAGTCCACCCCCAACAAGTCGGCCAACAAGATTTACATAATTCAGAGTATAGACCGCCGTATGTCCCTGGAGGACATTGCCCAAATGAAGGGAATGGATATGGGGGAACTGATGACCGAGATAGAGACTATAGTGGCCACCGGCACCAAACTCGACCTGAATTATTACATAAAACAGAATCTGGACGAATACATTGTCGAAGAGATATACGATTATTTCAAGGATGAAGCGTCTTCCGACTCCCTCGAAGCCGCCCTTCAGGACATTGGCTCGGAATACAACGAAATGGAAATACGTCTGGTAAGAATTAAGTTCCTGTGTGAAGTAGCGTCATGATACCTGCCGATACAGTAAATCTCATATTGGAAACGGCCCGTGTAGAGGATATCGTTGGAGATTACCTTACGCTCAAGCGCAGGGGAGCCAGTTATGTGGCTTGCTGTCCTTTCCACAACGAGAAAACGCCCTCCTTCTATGTGACCCCGTCGAAAGGCATATTCAAGTGCTTCGGTTGCGGGAAGGCCGGGTCGGCGGTAGGATTCGTGATGGAGGTGGAGCACTGCTCCTATTATGAAGCTCTCAAGCTCATAGCAAAGCGCTACAACATAGAGGTCAGGGAGAAGGAGGAGTCGGCCGAGGATATTGCCGCCCGCCAGCGCACCGAATCCCTTATGATAGTGTCGGAATTCGCCTGCCGCTTCTTTATGGACCAGCTCAAGAGCGGCGAAGGCCGGGACATAGGCTACAACTATTTCAAGTCCCGCGCCCTGGAAGACGAAACCATCGAGAAATTCTCGTTGGGGTGGGCTCCTTCCGGCAAGCGCGAGCTTGTTGACGCCGCCCTCAAGGCCGGGTATAAGCTGGAATACCTCATCGAGGCCGGACTTGCCGTGCAGAGGGAGGACGGTTCGGTGGTGGACAAGTTCCGCGAGAGGGTAATGTTCCCCATTCATTCGGTAAGCGGACGGGTGGTGGCCTTCAGCGGCAGGACCTTGCACAGCGACAATCCGGCAAAGTATGTGAATTCGCCCGAAACCCCCATCTACACAAAGAGCAAGAACCTGCTGGGCATCTATTTCGCCAAGGCCGGGATGGCAAGGCAGAACGACTGTATTCTGGTCGAGGGCAACGTAGATATGGTAATGATGCACCAGTTGGGCATTACCAATGTGGTGGCTTCCTGCGGAACGTCCCTTACCGTAGAGCAGATCCGGCTCATCCGCAGGCATTCTCCCGAGAACGTAACCATTATGTACGACGGTGACTCCGCCGGCATACACGCCGCGCTGCGCGGCATAGGCCTCATTCTCCGGGAGGGTATGAACGTGAAGGTGGTGCTGCTGCCAGAGGGGGAGGACCCCGATTCCTTTGCCCGTTCGCACAGCCGGGACCAGGTGCTGGAGTTCATCGGCGCCAACAGCGAGGATTTCATAAGTTTCAAGGCCCGCCTGTTGAGCGATGAGGCCGGAAAGGACCCCCTCAAGCGGGCAAACCTCATCAACGACATAGCCGACACCATAGCCGACATTCCCGATCCCGTAAAGCGGACGGTGTACGTGGAGGACTGCGCCAACCGGTTCAATATAGACTCCCGGCTGCTCTTCACCCGCATCTCCCGCACCCGTAAGGAAATGCAGGAAGAGCAGCGCAAAGAACGCATCAGAGAGGCGCGCTGGCAGGAAAACGGCCTGCCCCTTCCTCCCGAGACTCCGGTTTCGGCCAGGGTGGAGGAATATGCGGCCGACAGCTTCCCCATAGAAAACCGCATTCTGGCTCCCGCCGAGAAAGAACTGCTGGGCTTTATCCTTACCCACGGGCGCGACGCGTTGGAATTCGAAAGCGACTCCGACTTCTACGGGGAGTCGGTTCCTACGGTGTTCGAGTTCATACGCGGTACATTGGATGAAGACGGAGCCAGTTTTGCAAATACGGTATATCGCAGGGCATACGATGCCTATATGCAATTGTATGATTCGGGTATGGACCAGGACGCTATAATAAGGACAATGCTGGATTCCAGCGACCGCACTCTTGCCGACGTCACCGCACAGCTTTCGACCAGCCGCTACCAGCTCACCGTCAAGAATTTCGAAAAAGCCCTCACTACCACTTCGTCCTGGCTTGCGGCCTTTGTTCCCAGGACCCTTATGAGATACGGCGAGCGCAGGCTCCAGGACCGCATAGACAAAATTCGCGCGAGCCTTCCGTCTATGGACACCGAATCCCAGATGGAGGCTATGAAAGAACTTGTAAAATTGCAATCGATAAAGACAGAAATAAAAAAACAATATGGCAAAAACTTATAAAAGAACTCTTGTTACCTGTGCGTTGCCCTATGCCAACGGGCCGGTACATATCGGACATCTGGCAGGCGTGTACGTTCCTGCCGACATTTATGTGCGTTATCTTAGAATGAGAGGCGAGGAAGTGCTTTACGTGTGTGGGTCCGACGAACACGGCGTTCCCATAACCATTGCCGCCAGAAAGCAGGGATGCAGCCCTCAGGACATTGTGGACAAGTACCACGGCATCATAGACGAAAGCTTCAAGGCGCTGGGAATAAATTTCGACATTTACGGACGCACGTCTTCCGACGTCCACTCCAGCAACGCTTCGGAATTCTTCCGCAAACTCTACGACGAAGGCAAGTTCATAACCAAGGAGAGCGAGCAGTATTACGATCCCGAGGCCAAGACCTTCCTTGCCGACCGCTATATCGTGGGAACCTGTCCCAAATGCGGTAATCCCGATGCCTACGGCGACCAGTGCGAAAAGTGCGGCAGCACCCTGAGCCCCGAGGAACTCATAGACCCCAAGAGCAAGCTCAGCGGCGCCCAGCCCATTAAGAAGAAGACCACCCACTGGTATCTGCCGCTCGACCGGTACGAGCCCTGGCTGCGGGAATGGATTCTCGAAAACCATAAGGAATGGCGCTCCAACGTTTACGGCCAGTGCAAGAGCTGGCTGGACGGAGGCCTGCAGCCGCGTGCGGTAACCCGCGACCTGGACTGGGGCGTTCCGGTTCCTGTCGAAGGTGCCGAAGGAAAGGTGCTCTACGTATGGTTCGATGCCCCCATCGGCTATATTTCAAACACCAGGGAACTTCTTCCCAACGACTGGGAGAAATGGTGGAAGTCGCCCGACACCCGCCTCATCCACTTCATAGGAAAGGACAATATAGTTTTCCACTGCATAGTTTTCCCCTCTATGCTCAAGGCCTACGGCGACGGTTACATCCTGCCCGAGAACGTGCCCGCCAACGAATTCCTCAATCTCGAGGGGGACAAGATTTCCACTTCGAGGGGATGGGCCGTGTGGGCTCACGAATATATTAAGGATTTCCCCGGAAAGGAGGATGTGCTGCGCTACGTGCTCACCGCCAATGCTCCCGAGACCAAGGACAACGATTTCAGCTGGAAGGATTTCCAGGCCCGCAACAACTCCGAGCTGGTAGCCATTTTCGGCAACTTCGTGAACAGAGCGGTTGTGCTTACCCACAAGTACTTCGGTGGAAAAGTGCCTGCCTGCGGGTCTCTGCAGGACATTGACAAGGAACTCATAGCCCAAATCCCGGTGCTCAAGGCTTCTATGGAAAAGAACATTACCGAATTCAAGTTCCGTGAGGCACTGAAGGATGCTATGGGAATAGCCCGACTTGGAAACAAGTACATTTCGGACACCGAACCCTGGAAGGTTGCCAAGACCGATATGGACCGCTGCGCTACCATCCTGAACATTTCGCTTCAGGTTTGTGCCGACCTCGGAATTGCGTTTGAACCTTTCACTCCGTTCGCTGCCGCCCGCCTGAGGGCTATGATTTCGTCTCCTCTCGACTGGGAGGTTCTGGGACGTCCCAGCATAATTCCGGCCGGGCAGCAGCTCGCTCCCGCCGAACTCCTTTTCGCCAAAGTCGAGGACGAACAAATCGAGGCCCAGCTCAAACGGCTCGACAACATCCGCGCAGAGCGCGAAGCGGCCGCCGCTGCCGAACTTGCAAAGCAGGTTGAGGCCCCCAAAGAGGAATGCACGTTCGATGACTTCGAGAAAATGGATATCCGCACCGCCACCGTACTGGAGGCAGAGCGCGTTCCCAAGACCGACAAGCTGCTCAAGCTCACCATCGACACCGGCGTCGACCGTCGCGTGATAGTTTCCGGCATTGCCGAATATTACACTCCCGAGCAGATGGTTGGAAAACAGATATGCGTTCTGGCCAATCTGCAACCGCGCACTATTCGGGGAATCGAATCGAAGGGAATGATTCTGATGGCCAGACAGGGCGACGGAAAGATGAAGTTCATAACCCCTGCCGAGGCTGTCTCAAACGGAGCAACAATAGGATAATGAGGAAAATAGGTCTGTATATCACATTTGCGCTTGCGCTTCTGCCGTCACTGTGTTTCGCACAGGGCCATTTCTATACCACAAAAGAGAGGTTGCAGGACTATGGAAGCAAGATTACCAAAGTGGTCTTGCCCGGGAACATAGTGCTGGACAGGCTCTTGCAGCAGGGAGTGTCGGAGTTGTGGCAGGTGACCCCTTACGAATTCTGCACCGAGCAGGAATACGAGGCCCTGAAGAGCAAGCCGCAGTACTTTTTCCTCAGAATGGTTACGCTTCAGGACAGCGGCAAGAAGGATTCGGGTGTGGTATGCCTGAGCCTGAGCAAGGGAGGTGGCAAGAATCGGGAGTCCCGCGATGCCGCCGCCCATTTCCTGAATGTCCCGGTAATGTCGTCGGCCTCTATGGTCACGGCCTTGGATGAAGCCTGTTTTCCGGCATATCTTTCCATTGTGCAGCAGTATATAATAGACGGGGCGGAGTCGGAGCGCATAGCGAACGTAGGGCTTTTGAGCTATTCCGGCAAAATTCTCAAGTCGCGCCACTTCAACATAAGTTTCGATGAAAGGGAATCAATCTCTATGCTGCAGAACAGCACCCTGGGAGGAGCCGTTGCGGTTGTGGTGCAACCGTCGGACGCCAGCTCCGAGTCGTATTATTATCATTATGTCATAGGTACCGAAGACAAGGCCCTGTACTTCTACTCAAGGAAGAAGAATGCTCCCGAATTCACGCCTTTTGAATTGAAGCTGTTAAAGAAGGAATAGATGGAAGCCCCGTTGGACAAATACATAAGAGAACACAGCACTCCCGTTCCCGAGGTGCTCGCCTGGCTGGAGAAGCAGACGAACATTCATACCAACTACCCCAGGATGCTGTCCGGGGCCGTGCAGGGGAACCTTTTGAAAATGCTCGTGGAACTCAGCGGAGCCCGAAGGATTCTGGAAATAGGGGCTTTCACAGGATATTCGTCAATTTGTATGGCTCTTGGACTGGGGCCGCAGGGGCATATAGACACTCTTGAGATAAATGACGAGCTGGAGCCCCTTATGAGGGAGGCCTGGGAGAGAGCCGGAGTGTCGCATCTCATTGAGCTTCACCTTGGTCCGGCGCTGGAAACCCTGAACGCCCTTCCCCCGGCCGAATCCTACGATATGGTGTTCATCGATGCCAACAAACGGGAATATCCTATGTATTACGAGGCTGTGCTGCCCCGTTTGAAAACGGGAGGCCTCA
Source organism: Bacteroidales bacterium (assembly GCA_024401895.1). GTDB lineage: Bacteria > Bacteroidota > Bacteroidia > Bacteroidales > UBA932 > Cryptobacteroides. Next base: position 34,752 of record JAKSKE010000001.1, on the reverse strand, counting down.
TTGTGGCCGACGATACCCTCTGGGACGGAAAAGTCTATGCACAGCCGGTTCCGTCCGACTCCCAGACATCGGCGCTGGTGCGCTTCAATGAAACGGTAGCTTCCGACCCAAGGGTGGAGACAGTGATTCTCCCTTTGCGCGACGGGCTTACACTTATAAGAAAACGATGAGAATTGCTTACATTTGTAATTTATGGAACAGCAGTATATAGTATCGGCACGCAAATACCGTCCCGACTCCTTCGAGACCCTCATAGGACAGGACAACATAGCACAGACCCTTAAAAATTCTATAACCCGCGGGCAACTTGCCCACGCTTATCTTTTTTGTGGTCCCAGGGGAGTGGGCAAGACCAGTATGGCCCGCATCTTCGCCAAGACCATCAACTGTTCCAATCCCAGTCCCGATATGGAACCCTGCGGGGAGTGTGAAAGCTGCCTCAGCTTCAAGGAAGGCCGTTCATACTGCATTCACGAGCTCGATGCCGCCTCAAACAACGGAGTGGACGACATTAAGGCCCTGCTCGAAAAAGTTGTAATTCCTCCCCAGGTGGGCCGCTACAGCGTATATATCATAGACGAGGTGCATATGCTCTCGCAGTCGGCGTTCAACGCTTTCCTTAAAACTTTGGAAGAACCGCCCGCACACGCGATTTTCATCCTTGCCACTACCGAGAAGCATAAGATTATACCCACTATCCTGAGCCGTTGCCAGGTCTATGACTTCAACCGCATAGGCATTGCCGACATTGTATCCAACCTCAGGAGCATTGCATCCAGGGAAAATGTCTCCATCGACGACGAAAGTCTTCATATCATTGCCCAGAAGGCCGATGGAGCAATGCGCGACGCCCTTACCATTTTCGACCAGACCGTAGCCTTCTGCGGTACCGACATCAAATACGAAGACGTAATCCGCAACCTTAACGTGCTCGACTACGAATACAGTTTCAAGCTTGTGGATGCCTTTCTTTCTTCCGATTATGCCGGTGCGCTTCTCACCTTCGATGAGATTCTTTCAAAGGGGTTCAATGCGCTGTATTTCGTAACGGCTCTGAGTTCGCATCTGCGCGATCTGCTGGTAAGCAAGACCGGAGGACTGGAGTCTCTGCTGGACCTTCCCGAATCGCTTAAGGAGCGCTATGCAGGTCAGGCCGCCCGCTGCAGCGTCAAATTCCTGTACGACGCATTGGGAGTCACCACCGCCTGTGAGGCCGGATATCGCGCCAGCACCAACCAGCGGTTGCACATAGAGTACTCCCTTATGAGGCTGTGCTTCCTGCTTCAGACCCCTTCCGCCGCCCCCGTCACTGCGGCTCCCGCTCCCGCTCCCGCTTCTGCGGCTCCCGTTCCTGCCCCTGCGGCTCCCGTTCCTGCCCCTGCGGCTCCCGCCGCCGTCACTGCGGGCCCCGACCCGCAGCCCCAGCCCCAACCCAAAAAGGTGTCGGGCCTGTCGCTGGGCGCGATGATCCAAAAAGTGTCACCCCAGACTCCCGAAATCGAAGATAACGCCGACGCCCTCGCCCCCGATGACGAAGCCATTCTGGCCGCCTGGAAAGAGCTGCCGCCCGAATACCGGGACCGTCCCCGCCTTGCCAGCGCCCTGGAATCGTCTGAACTTGAAATCACCCTGGCCGACGGCATTAAGACAGTGAAGTTCAGCGTGCTCAACGAGGCACAGCAGAAATGGATTCAGGACTCGCTGCTGCACAAACTCGAAGACAGTATGCGTGCCAAGGTGGGCAGCGCAAAGGTCCGCCTCGAAGTGTGCGTCAAACAGCTTCCTGTAGAAGAAGAGAAAAAATTGTATATGCCCAAGGAAAAGGCCGAGAATATGATGTCGTCCAATCCCCAGATTGCGGGGCTTGTAGCCGACCTTGACCTCGATATAAAATAGTACAGATATGAAACTTCGTTGCGAGAATCTTGTTAAGATATATGGCCCCCGCACTGTGGTAAAAGGGGTTTCGATGGAAGTGGAACAGGGAGAAATCGTGGGGTTCCTCGGCCCCAACGGCGCCGGAAAGACCACCAGCTTCTATATGATAGCCGGGCAAATCAAGCCCAACGGCGGAAAAGTGTTTCTGGACGACGAGGAAATTACCACCCTGCCAATGTATATGAGGGCCCAGAAGGGTCTCGGATACCTTCCCCAGGATGCTTCGGTATTCCGCAAAATGTCGGTCGAAGACAATATAATGTCGGTTATGGAGATGACATCGATGACCAAGGCAGAGCGGAACGACAGGCTCGAAGACCTCATCAATGAATTCAACCTTCAGAAAGTGCGCAAGAACCTGGGAATCCAACTGTCGGGAGGGGAGCGCCGCCGTTGCGAGATAGCACGGGCCCTGAGCATCTCACCTAAGTTCATACTTCTGGACGAGCCTTTTGCCGGCGTTGACCCCATAGCCGTGGAAGACATACAGTATATCATTGCCAAACTCAAATACCGCAACATCGGTATCATAATCACCGACCACAACGTAGGTGAAACTCTGGCAATTACCGACCGTGCCTACCTGCTGTACGACGGTTCCATCCTCCAGGAAGGAACTCCCCAGTCTCTGGCGGCCGACGAGGACGTGCGTACCAAATATCTTGGAGCCGGTTTTGTGCTGAAGCGTTCGGTTTCGGTCCAAAGGGCTCAGGCCGAATACGAAAAGCTGTTAGGGCTTAAACAAAATCCTTGACATTTTGTGCGCTTATCACAGGGTCGCCCAGGATAAGCAGTCGGTCAACCACATTGTCAAGTTCGCGGATATTCCCCGGCCAGTGCTTTTCTGTGAGCAGCTTTATGGCTTCGGGCGAGAACTTCCTGGGTTTTCCGCTGGTGTTGTGCTTTTCTGTAAAGAATTCTATGAGCAGGGGAATGTCGTCCCTGCGTTCGTCCAGGGAAGGTACCTGAATAAGAATCACGCTCAGTCTGTGGTACAGGTCCTCTCGGAAAGTACCCTTTGCAATCTCTTCCTTAAGGTCTTTGTTGGTGGCGGCTATAACCCGCACGTCCACGGTTATGTCCTTGTCGGAACCCACACGTGAAAGTTTCTTCTCCTGCAGCACCCGAAGCACCTTGGCCTGGGCGGCCAGGCTCATATCGCCAATCTCGTCCAGGAACAGGGTTCCTCCGTCGGCCTGCTCGAATTTCCCCTTATGGTCCTTGACAGCTCCGGTGAAAGACCCTTTTTCGTGCCCGAAGAGCTCGCTTTCAATGAGTTCGGGAGGTATGGCGGCGCAGTTTACATCGACAAACGGCATAGAACTCCGTCGGCTCAGCTGGTACAGGTTGCGGGCAACGAGTTCCTTTCCCGACCCGTTGGGCCCCATAATGAGAACCCTGGCCTCGGTGGGGGCTACCTTTTCTATAATCTCCTGAATATGCCGCATAGGGGCAGACTTGCCTATCATATCGGCCCCATAGATTTTTTTCTTCAGAATTTTGTTTTCGACAATGAGGGTGTTCTTCTCTACGGCGTTCTTGAGGGTAATGAGAATGCGGTTGAGGTCCAGAGGCTTCTGAATGAAATCGAAAGCCCCCTTGCGCATACACTGGACAGCGGTTTCTACGTCTCCGTGCCCCGAAATCATAATGAGGGGACTGTCTATGCCCTGCTCAATGAGCTTGTCCTGAAATTCCATACCGTCCATATTGGGCATTTTTATGTCGCAGAAAATTGCGTCGAATTTTTCTGCATTCGCCTTTTCCAGACCCTGGGCTCCGTCTTCGGCTGTATCTACATCGTATCCTTCGTCTCCGAGTATTTCCTTGAGTGAATTGCGGATAGCCCGCTCGTCATCGATGATAAGTACCTTCATATGCGTTATGGTTCTGTTATTCTCGTTTACAAATATATGAAATCTCGAAATTTTATGCTAATATTGTAAGATTATGACAATACCAGATATAGTTATAGCGGTTGACGGTTATTCTTCTACCGGGAAAAGCAGTTTTGCAAAACTTATGGCAAAGGAGTTCGGTTTCCTTTACCTCGATTCAGGCGCCCTGTACAGGGCTGTAACCCTGTTTGCCCAAAGGGAGAACCTCATTCGCAAAGACAATTCAGTGTCGGTCTCGCTGCGTAATGCGCTGGGCACGCTAAAAGTTGATTTCGACCGTGAAGGCCGCACCTGCATAGATTCGGTAGTGGTGGAGAACCAGATTCGCACAATGTCGGTGTCGTCCCAGGTAAGCCCCATCGCCGCGCTCCCTTACGTGCGTGAATTTGTGGACAGGAGGCTTCACGAAATGGCCAGCGGCGGCCGTGTGGTTATGGACGGAAGAGACATAGGAACTACGGTCTTCCCCAACGCCGGGCTTAAGATTTTTATGACGGCTTCAATGGAGGTGCGTGCCCAACGCCGCTTCCTGGAACTCACGGCAAAAGGCCAGAGTGCCTGTATCGAAGAAGTGAAGAAGAACCTTCAGGAAAGGGATTTCATAGATTCTCACCGCGAAACGTCCCCTCTCTCAAGGGCCGCCGACTCTTTCCTTCTGGACAATTCGAATATGACAATGGAACAGGAAATCCTTTGGGTAAAGGGGGTCCTGCAAGGTAAATTCTTGATTTTGGACTAATGCCTCACAGTGTAGAGATAGACGAGAAGTCGGGTTTCTGCGGGGGAGTGATTCACGCAATAGAAACCGCCGAAAGGCTGCTTCGCACCCAGCCTCGCATTTATTCCTTGGGAGACGTTGTGCATAACGAGGCCGAACTTTCCAGGCTCCGCGAAGAGGGCTTGGTTACAATAGACCACGACGACCTTTCCCAAATAAGCAATGCCAGTTCTGAAACGCTTCTCATAAGGGCCCACGGCGAGCCGCCGGAAACCTACCGCAAGATTGCCCGTGCCGGATTCAAGGTTGCCGACTGCACTTGCCCGGTGGTGCTGGGACTTCAGAAGAAAATAAGGGACACCTATAATGAAAAGGCCGCTTCCGGCGGCCAGATAGTGATTTTTGGCAAACGCGGGCACGCCGAGGTGCTGGGGCTTGTGGGCCAGGTTGACGACGATGCCTGTGTAGTGGAGAACGAAAGCCAGTTGCAGACTCTCGTAGACAACGGCACCCTGGACGTGCACCGGGCCATAGACATATTTTCGCAGACTACAATGAGTTCGGAAGGATACAGTTCCCTCTGCGCTTTCCTGCGCACCCTCCTGAAAGAGGGTGGCAGCCTTACGGTACACGACACAATCTGCCGGCAGGTTGCGTTGAGGCACAGTAACCTCAGAGACTTTGCCCGCAGCCACGACATTATCATATTCGTGGCCGGATGTACCAGTTCCAACGGCAAGGTTCTCAGCGACATATGCCGCTCGGTGAATATTCGCACGTTCAACGTGGGAAGTGCGCAGGAGGTGAGGCCCCATTGGTTCCGTTCCGACGACAATGTGGGAGTGTGCGGCGCCACATCTACGCCCAAGTGGTTGCTGGAACAGGTGGCTTCCTGCATCGAGATCTTATGAAATACGGTAAATTTGCAAGAGTGACTGCAAATTTTTAACTTTGTCACCCAAGAAAATCAACATTTATAATATATGGCAACAACAGCAGATTTTAAAAACGGCCTTTACCTCAATTTCAACGGTAAGCCTTGTATGATTGTTTATTTCCAGCACGTAAAACCCGGCAAGGGCCCCGCTTTCGTAAAGACAAAGCTCCGCAACCTGGAGAACGGACGTATTCTGGAGAACACTTTCACCGCAGGTGCAAAAATCGAGACAATCGAGGTTGAAAGACGTCCCTATCAGTTCCTCTACGGAGACGAGGAAGGATTCAACTTTATGCACGAAGAGACCTACGAGCAAATAAGCCTTCCCAAGGACGTTATCGAGAACGCCGACCTTATGAAGGAAGGACAGCACGTAGAAATGATGTTCGTGACAGCTCCCGAAGAGCGCTGCCTCACAGCAGAACTTCCCACTTACGTTACATTGGAGGTAACCTATGCCGAGCCGGCAGTAAAGGGTAATACCGCCAGCACCAGCGCCCTCAAAGAAGTTACTCTCGAGACCGGAGCAAAGATTATGGTTCCCCTCTTCATAAATCAGGGAGACGTAATTACGGTCAACACTACCGACCGCACTTACGGACAGAGAGTTTAAATCTTGTCTATCTTTATCTGCTGGATGCGGTATGTGCCGCTCTGGCTGTTAAGAAACAGAATCACGTGATACGACTCGCCGCCTGCCTTCAGGTCGGCGAGTATGTATTTCATATTGGAGCGTCCCGCCGTGTGGTTTACCTGGAATGATTCCGGCATATGGGTGCGGAAGAAAGATTTGATTATCTGTTTTGCCTGCGCTTTGGACGACATTCCGCCGTGCGACATTATATTGACTTCCAGATTGTCGTCGAACCAGGCCGAAAGGGCCTCGGTGTTGCCCTGGCTTATGTATTTGCTGAGCGGAATGAAGACATCGTCGGTAGAAGTCTGGGCATTCGAGAAAGCCGCTCCCAAGAGGAAAAAGAGAATGCAGGATATCTTGACAATCAATTTCATACGGGCCCGATTATTGCAAATTCCGAGCCACGTTGCTATCTTTGCGTGATATGATTCAACGCTCCAGGACAGGAATCCGTATTGCCGCCATTCTATTCTGCGCCAGCCTTATTCTTTTAGGGATGTCGGTGGTGCGTAACCATTCCACCGGTTATGCCAGCTCTGCCGCACGCAGGGTACAGCAGGTTGTGTCTCTCAGGCTTTCGGCCCTTGAGCGCAGGGTGGACGACCCTTCCAGGAAGGTCCCTTCCGATATGGTCATCTACCGGTACATAGATGACTCTCTTTACAGTTGGAGCAACCGGTTCCCTCTCACCAATGACGACATTTCCCGTCCGGTCATCGACGGACCCCGAAGGGGCCGCCATTTCCGTTTCCATCCGCTGAGCAGTCTTACCGACACGCTCTCGTTCTGCCGTTTCGGGCATAACTGGTATGTTGCGGCAATGTCCTCCATCGGTCAGCAGAAAACGGTATATGCCCTGGAAATAATGGATGAGAACGACCGGGAAGGCAATGGGAAACTCAATCCCAAGCTCCACTTGCCGGCCCGCTACACCGTCAAGCCCCTGGACTATGGGGAAGGAGAGGTGGTTTCGGTAAACGGGCAGCCTCTGTTTAAGGTTGTAAAGCGAATGCAGACTGGCTACAGTTCCGGCAACATAACCCTCATCTGGCTGTCGCTGCTACTGTTTGTGGTAGGCCTCATAGTGTATCTTTCATCGGATAGGACACTTCGGAATCTGGCAATCGCGGCGGTGGGCATAATACTTTCGCAGCTATGCTTTTTCCTATGGGGCTGGACCGTTCAGGACTATGTAGGCATTTTCTCGCCTTCGGTCTTTGCGGCGGGCAATGTCCTTTACTCGCTGGGCGCGGTTGTCATAATCAATTTTACAATACTTGCGCTGGTAGCCTGTCTCTATATTGTAAGGGAGCAGTTGAAGATAAAACCTGCCGTGCTGTACGCGGCGGCCGCAGGAATTCTTATTTACGGGTTCATCGCTTTCCGCAGCATCATACTCAATTCCATCATTTCTCTGGAACTGTACAAGATAGACAAGGTGAGCCTTTTCACCGCGATGGTTTATCTGTCTTTCCTGCTGCTGTTCGCCGTGCCGTCCCTGCTCGTGAAAATGGTGCGGCCGCAGCTGAACACCCGCCTGCTCAGGGCAATTTACTCCATTGCAGTGGCCGGAATCATAGTGTTCCTTACAGCCTTTCTGGGTTTCAGGAAAGAGGAGGACAACGTTGAGCTTTGGGGGAACCGGCTTGCCATAGACCGCAACATTTCCCTGGAAATCCAGCTCAGGCGCTGCGAAGGACAGATAGCTTCCGACCCTGTAATTGCCGCAACTTCACACTCTCCCAACTCCGGCGATGAAATAGGGAGCTACCTCATTGAAAAGTACCTTTCCCGTCCTGCACAGGACTACGATATTGCCGTGCTTGTAACCCGCGACTGCGACAATGACGAGCAGGCAATGAAAATCATTGCCGACAATCTCAGGGCCGGAGAAACCATAGCCGGAGGGTCGCACTTCATATATTCATCGGCCGGAGCCGGCCATATCCGCTATACCGGAATTTTCCTGTACTATGACCGGGAAATTGGCCTGAGCCGGATGATGGTTGGAATCGAGGCCAAGACCAACCGTGAGGAGAAGGGGTATAACAGTATTCTGGGATTCGCCGCACCGGGGCAGGTGACTCTGCCGTCGGGCTACTCCTATGCCAAGTATTCCGAACGGGAACTGCAGTTCTCCAAGGGAAACTTCGCTTATCCCACCAAGATTAACGATGCCTACTACAACAGATTCTACCGGGAAAAGACGCGCCATTTCTATATGGGGACGTTCACGCACTTCGTAATAAGGGTGGGCAGCGAAGAAACGGTGGTTATCTCCCGTCCATCGCTCGGGGTGTTCAGCTATGCGGTTGCCGTAGTGTTCCTGGCCCTGCTGCTGTTCCTGCTGCTGTCGCTAATGTCCTCCCATAAGGATGCGCCCGTGCGCAGGCACGACTACCGTCGCAGCATATCGCTCATTCTTATGACATCCCTCACGGTTACGCTCATAGCTATGGTACTTGTGAGCGTGCTGTTCGTGTACAGGCGCAACGACGTCAACAAGCAGACCATAATGTCCGAGAAGATAAATGCCATTCACTCGCTTATAGAGAGTGAGGTGAGAAAACTTCCGCAAGGTCCGGACGGAGTCGATTTGCAGGACGTTATGGCCGTAGTGCAGAATGTGTCGCGTATTTACGAGACCGACATTACCCTGTACAACCCCCGTGGCAAGGTAATGCTGTCCACGGTGCCCGAAGTGTTCAGCCGTATGCTGCTGGGCGGGCGCATAGACGAACAGGCCTTCAAGAACATCGTAAACGAACACAAACGGTTTTTCATTCAGAGCGAAGAGATAGGCCAGAAGAGATATTACAGTATGTATGCACCCCTGTACAATGGCTTCGGAGTGCTGCAGGCAATAATATGCGCGCCCTATACCGACAACAGCTACGACTTCGAGAACGACGCTGTAATGCATTCGGTAACCATAGTGGTGGTGTTCATTATTCTTCTGCTCATTGCCAGAATCACTTCCGGCACCGTGCTGGACCACCTGCTCAAGCCTTTGAGCGAGATGGGAAAGAAGATGAACGAAGCCAACCTCAACAATCTGGAGCATATCGAATACAACAAAGACGACGAACTCAAGACTCTGGTGGGAGCATACAACCGTATGGTGGACGAACTTACCGAGAGTTCGCATCTGCTTGCGGTGGCCGAGAGAGACAAGGCCTGGACCGGAATGGCCCGGCAGGTAGCGCACGAAATAAAGAATCCGCTCACCCCTATGAAGCTCCAGATTCAGAGGCTCATACGGTTAAAGCAGAAGGGCGATCCCAAATGGGCCGACGTCTTCGACGAAGTGAGTTCTCTGGTACTGGACCATATAGACATTCTGTCCGAGACTGCGGGCGAATTCTCCGACATTGCCAAACTTCCTACCGAGCAAATGACCGTGATAGACCTTGACCTGCTGCTCGGTGAAGAAGTGAGTATGTTCTCGGCAAGGGATAACGTTTCCATAGAATACCGCGGGTTGGAGGGAGCGAAGGTGACGGGGCCCAAGCCTCAGTTGACCAGAGTTATAGTAAACCTGCTCACCAATGCAGTACAGGCTATTCCCGAGGACGGCCGCATTCTGGTATCGCTGAGGCATTCTTCGCGCGACGGCTATTACGACATAGTGGTCGAGGACAACGGACCCGGCGTGAGCGAAGAGAATCTCGACAAACTCTTCACCCCCAACTTCACTACCAAAACTGCCGGTTCGGGCCTGGGGCTGGCCATATCCAGGAGCATCCTTCAAAGGTGCAACGCCACTATAGGGTACAGCCGTTCTTTCTCTTTGGGCGGAGCCTGCTTTACCGTGTGCTACCCCAGATAAAAGTTTTTAATTGGAAATTAAGCCTTCTGTGACTATCTTTGCAGCGGTTATCAGTTGGTAAAAATGAAAATTTCCGAAGCCAGATTCGCAGGCAGCAGTACAAGGGTCAGTCAAAAGCCCTCCCGTGCTCTGCCCGAATTCGCTTTTATAGGGCGCAGTAATGTTGGTAAGTCTTCTCTTATCAATATGTTGTGCTCCAACGGGAAACTTGCTATGACATCTTCGACCCCGGGGAAAACCAAGGTGGTGAATCATTTCCTCATCAACGACAGCTGGTACCTGGTAGATCTTCCCGGCTACGGCTATGCCAGTATGGGACAGAAGGGAAGGGATGAACTTGCTGCAATAATACGAGACTATATATTCAATTCCGAGCAGATGTGCCTGCTTTTCGTGCTCATAGACTCAAGGCACGACATAGGGCGCATAGACTTGGATTTCATTGCCGACCTGGGGGCAAATGAGGTGCCGTTTGCCATAATTTACACCAAGTGTGACAAACAGGGCCCCAACGTGCTGGCGGCTCAGATTGAGAGAAACCGGAATATCCTGTTGGAACAATGGGAAGAGCTGCCGCCGGTATTCTGCAGTTCATCGCAGAATGGAAAGGGACGCAAGGAAATACTGGAACATATAGAATCAATACTAAACACTATATAATATGCAACACGAACACAGAATGGAGGTTTTTGCCTGCACAGCCTCCAAAGGATTCGCCGCTAAGATAGTGGAGCATCTCAACCGGACACTCCCCGAGGCGGAAAGCATTCATCTTGGAGAATCGGAAGTAACAATGTTCAGTGACGGAGAGTTTCAGCCGTCATTCGTCGATAGCGTACGCGGAGCTACGGTCTTCGTGGTCCAGTCCACAATTCCGCCGGCCGACAACCTTATGGAGCTGTTGCTCACCATAGATGCTGCCAAGAGGGCTTCTGCTGACACCGTGACTGCGGTCATTCCTTATTTCGGATGGGCACGGCAGGACAGGAAGGACAAGCCTCGTGTCAGCATTGGAGCCAAGCTCGTGGCCAATCTTCTGGGAGCGGCCGGAGCCGACCGCGTAATGACCTGCGACCTTCACGCCGACCAAATCCAGGGTTTCTTCGACGTTCCGGTTGACCACCTCTACGCAAGCAAGGTGTTCCTTCAGACAATTTCAAGCCTCAAGCTCAGGAACCTGTCGATTGCGGCTCCCGATATGGGTGGAGCCAAGAGGGCGAACGCTTATGCCAGGGAACTTTCCAAGAGCCGCGACTGCCCCGTAGTAATATGTCACAAGACCAGGGAGAGGGCGAACGTGGTTTCGAAGATAGTAGCCATAGGCGAGGTGAAGGACCGCGACATTGTAATTGTCGACGATATGATAGACACTGCCGGAACACTGTGCAAGGCCGCCGATGTGCTGAAGGGAATGGGCGCGCGGAGCGTGAGGGCCTGTGCCACGCACGGAATGCTTTCGGGAGAAGCCGTTGACAGAATACACGCGTCGGCTCTGGAAGAAGTGTTCATTACCGACACCATACCTCATCCCGAACTCGAACACGACCCCAAAATAAAGATTGTTTCCATAGCAGAGGTGTTCGCCAAGGTTATGACCAAGGTTTACTGCTATGAATCGGTAAGTACCGAATTCATATTCTAGGTAAATATGAAAACCTTTCTTCTTGCTCTGTGCGTTGTTGCCGTGTGCGTCATTGGCCTTGGCGTGAACGTATTTTTCCGCAGGAAGGATTTCCCCCACTACGACGTGGGGTCCAATGAAGAGATGCGAAAGCGCGGTATCCGCTGCTTCAAGGACGAGGATGCCGCATTACATAACAGGAAATGCAGCGGAAATTATTCCGATGCTTGTAAAGATTGCAGTTTATATGGCACTTCTGGCAATAGTAGGTAGGCCCAACGTGGGCAAATCAACGCTTTTCAACCGTCTGGTGGGAATGCGTCAGGCAATAGTGGACGATATTGCCGGAGTAACCCGTGACCGGCATTATGGCCGTTGCGAATGGTGTGGAAGAGAGTTTTCGGTAGTGGATACCGGAGGTTACACCACAAATTCCGACGACGTGTTTGAGTCGGCCATCCGCCGTCAGGTGGAAATTGCCATAGAGGAGGCCGATTCGGTGCTCTTTATGGTGGAGGCCGGCACCGGCATAACCGACTACGATTCCGAGATTGCTTCGGTTCTCCGCCGCACGCGCAAGCCGGTGACGGTGTGCGTGAACAAGGTTGATTCCGGCGACAAGGTTTTCGACACCTACCAGTTCTATGCTTTGGGATTGGGCGAAATCTACAGCATCTCGGCGGCCAACGGCACAGGTACGGGCGATTTGCTGGATGCTATAGTGGCCACCCTGCCTGCAGAGGCAGAGACCGCAGATCCCTACGCCAGCCTGCCCAGGATAGCTATCGTAGGCAAACCGAATGTGGGCAAGTCTTCTCTTACCAACGCCCTGCTGGGCGAAGAACGCAATATTGTGACTCCGGTTGCCGGAACCACCCGGGACAGCATAGAGACCCACTACAACAAGTTCGGGCACGAGTTTATGCTGGTCGATACGGCCGGCATACGCCGCAAGACCAAGGTCCACGAAGACCTTGAGTTCTATTCGGTAATGCGCTCCATCAGAGCCATTGAACACAGCGACGTGTGCATTCTTATGATAGATGCCACCACCGGAATGGAGGCCCAGGATATGAATATCTTCAATCTTATCCTGAAGAACCGCAAGGGTTGCGTGGTGGTAGTCAACAAATGGGACCTTTTCATTAAGGACAGCAATACCCTCCGAGATTACGAAAGGGCTCTGAAGAGCCGCCTGGCCCCGTTCGACGACGTACCGGTTGTATTCACTTCGGTTACCCGGATGCAGCGCATACAGGATGTCCTGGACGCCGCTGCCCGCGTTTATGCAAATTATTCCACCAAGATTCCCACCGCCCGCCTCAACGAGGCCCTGCTGCCGGTACTGGAGGAGACTCCGCCTCCTGCCTGGAAGGGAAAGTTTGTGAAAATCAAGTATATAACTCAGTTGCCAACCAAGTTCCCGGCATTTGCATTCTTCTGCAATCTGCCGCAGTACGTGAAGGAACCGTACAAACGTTTCCTCGAAAATCAGCTTCGCAGTGCATTTTCTTTAACAGGTTGTCCCGTTCAGATATTCATTCGACAAAAATAATTTCGTATCTTTGATACGATATGGAATTTGTCGAACTGATAACCCTTCAGAGCCGCATAAAGGAAGGCCTTTTGGACTGCTTCCCGCAGAGCCTGTGGGTCAAGGCCGAGGTCGCCCAGATTCAGCATCGCAGCAACGGGCATTGCTATATGGACCTGGCCCAGAGCGACGAATCTTCCATAGTGGCCAAAGTGAAGGCCGTAATCTGGCGGAACCGCTACAACCTTATCGCGCGCGCCTTCTACGACGCTACAGGCGGTCCCATTCAGGCCGGAATGACCATTCTGGCGCTGTCGCAGGTGAATTATTCCGAAATCTACGGCCTGAGCCTGGTGATAGAGGACATAGAGCCTCAGTTTACTTTGGGACAGGCCGAGCTCGAGAAGCGCCGCACGCTTGAAAAGCTGAAGGCCGACGGCCTTATGGAAAAGCAGCAGGAACTGGAAGCATCGGCTTTGCCGTACAATCTTGCGGTAATAAGCGCCGCCGATGCCGCCGGGTATGGAGATTTCTGCAAGCATCTGACCCAGAACGAGTTCGGGTTCAAGTTCAACGTCCGGTTGTTCCCGGCCACAATGCAGGGGGCGACTGCGCCCCAGTCGATGATAGACGCGTTGGAACTAATTCAGAGCGGCGCAACCCCGTGGGATGCGGTTCTCATTATGAGGGGAGGAGGGTCGGCCCTGGATCTGGCCTGTTTCGACGACTACGGCCTGTGCATAGCCATAGCCACCTGCCCGATTCCGGTATACACTGCAATCGGGCACGACAGGGACACCCACATTGCCGATATGGTAGCCTTCCGTTTTGTAAAGACCCCGACAGCCCTGGCCGATGAATTCATAGATACCGTGGCCGCCGAGGACGCCGCCATAAGTGAGTTCGCAACCCGGCTCTCGCTTGCCTTCAGGGACAGGCTGTCGCAAATGGAAACGGCCCTGACGCTGCTGGAATCGCGCATTTCGGCCTCCGACCCCAGGCGCATCCTGGATCGCGGCTATTCTCTGGTGACCGACAGCGACGGCCGGGTGGTGAAATGGAGTGCCGATCTCAAGGCCGGCCAAAGGATATATGTTCTGTTCAAAGATGGAAAAATAGAAGCGGAGGTAAAATGAAAGAAAAGTTCGATTATGCAAAAGCAGTGGAGGAACTGGAGAAGATAGAAAGGCTGGTCCAGGATCCGTCCACACCTCTGGACAAGATAGACGAACTGCTCAAAAGGGCGGCCGGGCTCATTGCAGACTGCAGGAAATACCTGCGTACAATAAGGGAAAGCTATGAAGAAGATTTACGAAACTGATCCCTGGCTGGAGCCGTACAAAGAGGCGGTTGACCGCAGGCATAACCGTATCCTGGAGGTGCGGAAGGCATTGGTGGGCGGGCAGGCCGTCAGCTCCCTTGCCAACAATCATCTCTATTACGGGCTTCACAGGACCAAAGACCAATGGGTGTTGCGCGAATGGGCTCCCAACGCCACCCGCATTTATCTCATAGGGCAGTTCAACAACTGGAAGCGCACCGAAGCCTACGCCCTCAAACCCATAGGCAACGGCAATTGGGAAATTTCTCTTCCCTCTATGTTCCTCTCGCACAAGGACCTCTACAAATTGTGGATAGAGTGGACCGGAGGGGCGGGGGAGCGCATTCCGTCCTACGCCACCAGAGTGGTGCAGGACCCGGACACCAAGATTTTTGCCGCTCAGGTCTGGGATGCGCCCGCATACGTGTGGAAGCACCCTTCGCCCGGGAAACGGCCCCATCCGCTTATATATGAATGCCATATAGGAATGAGTTCCGAGCGGGAGGAGGTTGCCGGATTCGAGTCCTTCCGCCGCGACGTCCTTCCCAGGGTTCAGGCTCTGGGCTACGACGTGTTGCAGATAATGGCCCTGCAGGAACACCCCTATTACGGTTCGTTCGGCTATCAGGTATCCAACTTTTTTGCACTGAGCTCGCGATTCGGCACTCCCGAGGAGTTCAAGGCCCTGGTCGATGACGCTCATTCGCGGGGCATAGCCGTCATTATGGACATAGTGCATTCGCATATGGTAAAGAACGAAGCCGAGGGCCTGAGCAACTTCGACGGCAGGGAAGACCTCTACTTCTACCGCGGAGCGCAGGGATGGCATCCCGCTTGGGACAGCCGCTGCTTCGATTACGGCAAAAACGAAACCAAGTTCTTCCTGCTCTCCAACTGCAAGTACTGGATGGAAGAATATCACCTGGACGGGTTCCGCTTCGACGGTGTTACCAGTATGCTTTACTGGAATCACGGTCTGGGTACCGACTTTATTGGGTACGACAGTTACTTTAACGCCGGGGTAGATGAGAATGCCGTTGATTATCTGGCACTTGCGAATATGCTCGTGCACGAGGTCAACCCCTGCGCAATTACCATTGCCGAAGATGTGAGCGGAATGGCCGGGCTGGCAGCGCCCTTCGAGGCCGGGGGAGTGGGATTCGACTTCAGAATGGCAATGGGCATTGCCGACCACTGGATAAAATGGATAAAAGAACTGCCGGACGAGCAGTGGAGCGTGGGCTCCATCTGGTGGGAACTAACCAACAAGAGGGCCGACGAAAAGACAGTTTCCTACGCCGAATGCCACGACCAGGCGCTGGTGGGGGACAAGACCATAATCTTCCGCCTTATAGACAAGGAGATGTACTTCTCTATGGACAAGGCCAGCACGAATCTGCTGGTGGACAGGGGAATTGCCCTGCACAAGATGATTCGTCTGGTGACTGCCGCCACCTGCGGCGGAGGATACCTCAATTTTATGGGAAATGAATTCGGGCATCCCGAATGGATAGATTTCCCGCGCGAAGGCAACGGATGGTCGTTCAAGCACGCCCGAAGGCTGTGGTCGCTGCCCGACAATGAGCAGCTGCGCTATGCCGGACTCCAGAATTTCGACGCCGCTATGATACGCTTTCTCAAGCGCCCGGGACTGCTTTCGGCCGCTCCGGTTCAACTTTGTGCCAACGAGGCCGATAAGGTGTTGATTTTCCGAAGGAAAGATGCTATCTTTGCGCTGAATTTCAATCCTACCGAATCTTTTACAGATTATGGTTTTGCGGTTCCCGATGGCGAATACGTTGAAATCTTCAATTCCGACGAAGAAGTGTTCGGCGGGTTCGGCCGCTTGCCGAAGGGGGAAAAACACGTAAGTATCAATAACACCCTGAAGCTGTACCTGCCAAGCAGGTGCGCTGTCGTGTTGGAAAAAATATAATAGTATGGCTTTTTTAAAGTTCAACAAATCGGAGTTGGTAAACCGCTCGTATTCGCTCAAGCGCGAGATTATATGCGCCGGCAAGTCGGGCTCTTATGCCAATACCAGCATAGTATGCTGCAACACCAGACGCTATCACGGTCTGCTGTCGGTCACGCTGGACCGGTTCGGTGGAGACAAGTATCTGCTGTTGTCGTCGCTCGATGAAAGTCTCATTGTGGACGGCAAGCAGTTCAACCTGGGAATCCACTGTTACGGCGACATTTACGAGCCCCGCGGGCACAAGTATGTAGTAGATTTCGGAGCCGACCCTCTCCCTCAAATCACCTATAAGGTAGGGGAGGTTATTCTGCGCAAGAGTATCGTGGTTTCTTCCGACCACGACCAAACTATGGTGCGCTATGAATTGCTGCAGGCTCCCTCCAATGTGAAACTGCAGCTGAAACCGTTCCTGGCCTTCAGGAATGTGCACGCCCTTACAAATTGCAACGGCCAGGCCCGCACCGACGGAACTGCGGTCAACGGTGGAATGTGCTTCAGAATGTACAGCAGTTTCCCGGACCTTTTCCTTCAGCTGTCCAATTCCAAGGCCGTTTTCGAAGCCAATCCCCACTGGTATTACGGAATTACCTATTCCGACGAATACCGTCGCGGGTTCGACTGCCGCGAAGACCTTTTGGTTCCCGGATTCTTCTCGGTTACCTTGAAGCCCGGTACCTCTCTGGTATTCTCGGCTTCCACCCGGGAGGAAAACCCCTCGGCATTGACCCGTTCTTTCAAGGCCGTTGAAAAGTCAATCCCCACCGTGGAGAATCAGCACGGACATCTGGTTTACTGGGCCGACACTCTCATAAGCACGCACAACGGACGCAAGAAAATTAACGCCGGCCTTTCCTGGCTGCTTACCGGTCTGCTGCGCGAGACCCTCTTCGCCCTTCCGGGCCTCACCCTCTATGGCAAGAATTCTCCCGAAGAGTTCGAAGAGATTCTGGACAACCTCATTGCCGACGAACAGGAACGTCTGCTGCGCCGCACCACCCAGGTTGAGGCTCCTTTGTATCTGAGCTCGGCATTGCAGGCATACATTGACTACGGCGCCGACCCCGCCGCCGTTTGGAAGAAGTACGGAAAAACGGTCAAGGAGGTTATACAGAGCTATCTGCCGGGTCGCAGGCAGGAGGTGACAATGCATCCCAACGGTCTGTTGTGGGCGCAGATGGACAATGTCGCCCTTTCCTGGATGAATGCCTACACCAACGGCATCCCGGTGAACGAGCGCGCCGGCTATCAGGTGGAGACCAACGCCTTCTGGTATAATTCCGTGCGCTTTGCCGTAGATATGGAAATGGCGTACGGAGCAAAGAACGGCAAGTTCGTCAAGGAATGGAAAGGGCTGTCGGAACTTATCAGAAAGTCCTTTATGGCCACTTTCTGGAATGAGAAGCGCGGATGTCTGGCCGACTACGTGAACGACTACGGCCAGAATATGGAAATCCGTCCCAACCAGCTCTTCGCAATCTGGGTCAAGAACTCACCGGTCGACGACGACCTTATTCCGTCGGTGATAAAAGTTATAGACAACGAACTGCTTACGTCGCGCGGCATAAGGAGCCTGTCTCCCCGCGACGTCAGGTACAAAGGCGTTTACGAAGGTTCGCAGATAGAACGCGACCTTGCCTACCATAACGGCTGCGCCTTCCCCTGCCTGCTGGAGCAGTATATTCAGGTGGCCTTCAGAATCAAGGGCCCCTCATTCGTAAAGAAGGCCGAATGGCTGTGCGAAGGTTTTTACGAAGACCTTGCCAAGCACGGAGTGGGCGCTTTCTCGGAACTGTACGACGGAGATCCCCCGCAGGAGCCTCACGGAGCCATAGCCTGCGCCCGCAGCACTGCGGCCCTGCTTGCCGCCGACTATTTTATTGCCAGATATAAGGAGGAAGGGAAATGAAAGTACTTATGTTCGGCTGGGAATTTCCTCCCCACATTGCAGGCGGCCTTGGAACGGCCTGCGAAGGAATAGTCAAGGGTTTGGCGCACAACGGTGTCGAGACCATTTTCGTAATGCCCAACGCCAGCGGAGACGAGGACCAGTCCTGCACCCGCATAATCAACGCCAGCGACGTTGCCGTGCGTAACGTAAGCTCAACTCTGGACGAGTTCCTGGACAAGGTGAAGTTCATAAACGTAGATTCCAACCTTGTGCCTTACTCCGACCCCGAAGAGTATTTCGAGGCAATAGAAAAACTCAAGAAAACCCAAAAAAGCGAGACCTCGCTGAGCTTCGGCCAGAAATTCAAGTTTTCGGGCAAGTACGGCGCAAATCTTATGGAAGAGGTGTCCCGGTATGCCCAGGTGGGTGGTACCATTGCAATGGAATACGCCTCCGAGATTGACGTGATTCACGCTCACGACTGGCTTACCTACCTTGCCGGAATTGCGGCCAAGGAACTTACCGGAAAGCCACTGGTGGTGCACGTGCACGCCACTTCGTTCGACCGTGGCACCGACGATATGGTGGACAGCCGCGTCTATGCCATTGAAAAACGGGGAATGGAATACGCCGACAGGGTTGTGACGGTTTCAGACCTCACCAAGAACATTGTCGTGAACAAGTACGGAATCGACCCCGCAAAGGTTGTGACAGTGCACAATGCGGTGGATTTCAGCGGCCGCGACAATGTGAGCGTACAGAGGGGAGTAAAAGACAAAGTAGTTACTTTCCTTGGCAGAATTACCTACCAGAAGGGTCCCGAATACTTCATAGAGGCGGCCGCCAAGGTGCTCAAGCGTACTTCCAACGTGCGTTTCGTTATGGCCGGCAGCGGCGATATGATGAACCGTGCGATACGGCAGGTGGCCCGTCTGGGAATTTCAGACAGGTTCCACTTCACCGGCTTCCTGCGCGGAACCCAGGTTCAGGAGATGTTTGCGCTCTCGGACGTTTACATTATGCCCAGCGTGAGCGAGCCCTTTGGAATTTCGCCCCTGGAGGCTATGCGCTCCAACGTGCCGTCCATCATTTCATACCAGTCGGGTGCGGCCGAAGTCCTCAAATATGCCCTTAAGGTAGATTTCTGGGATGTGGATTCCCTGGCCGACGACATATATGCGCTGGTAAGCTATCCGGCACTCGCCTCATTCGCTTCCCGTCAGGGATTCGACGAGGTCAATTCCCTCAAGTGGAACAACGCCACTCTCAAACTCAAGAATGTTTACGAATCTGTAATAAAAAAATAACCGGGATATGAAGAATATCTGTTTTTACTTTCAAGTTCATCAGCCGTCAAGACTTCGCACCTATCGTTTCTTCGATATAGGAAAAGATTCCCATTACTACGACGACTATGGTAACAGGACAATTTTGCGCCGAATTGCACATAAGTGTTATCTGCCTATGAATGAATTGCTTCTGCAGGCAATCAACCGGCACAATGGCAAGTTCAAGGTAGCCTTCTCCATATCCGGTTCGGCTTTGGAGCAGTTCGACCGCTACGCTCCCGAGGTACTGGACAGCTTCCGCGAGCTGGCCGCCACCGGGCAGGTCGAATTCCTTTGCGAAACCTATAACCATTCGCTGTCGGCGCTCGTTTCTGCGGCCGAATTCCAGCATCAGGTAAACAAGCACGCCAAGGCAATCGAGCAGTATTTCGGGGTAAAGCCCACCGCTTTCCGCAATACCGAGCTCATCTATTCGGACGACATTGGCGCCCAGGTTTACAAAATGGGCTTCAAGACAATGCTCACCGAAGGTGCCAAGCATATAATGGGCTGGAAGAGCCCCAACTACGTTTACAGCAACGATGTGCAGCCGGGACTCTCCCTGCTTCTGAGAAACTATGGCCTTAGCGACGACATAGCGTTCCGCTTCTCTGACCGCGGATGGAGCCAGTGGCCCCTGAATGCAAGCAAGTACAAGGAATGGCTCGACGCTGCCGAGGGCGATATCATAAATCTGTTTATGGATTATGAAACGTTCGGTGAGCATCAGAAGGAAGACACCGGAATCTTCGACTTTATGCGTGAACTTCCCGACGTGCTTGTGGGAAGCGGCGACTATTGCTTTGTGACTCCGTCCGAGGCCGGCCGCAAACTCAAGCCGGTAACAGCCCTCTCTGTGCCCGAGACCATCTCCTGGGCCGACGAAGAAAGGGACACCACCGCCTGGCTCGGCAACGAACTGCAGCAGGAGGCCTTCAACAAGCTCTACGGCCTGGTGGAAAAACTGTCAATAATAAACGATCCTGTCCTGTGGAACGACTTCGGACATCTGCAGGAGAGTGACCATTTCTACTATATGTGCACCAAGTTCTTCTCTGACGGAGACGTGCACAAGTATTTCAATCCCTACGAAACTCCCTATGAGGCGTTCATAAACTATATGAATGTGCTCAGCGATTTTATTATAAGAATTAAAGAATATGCAGATTAATGAAATGTCTTTGGAAGCTCCGGTGTGGAAGAGCGTGATGGTTACCCGTCACCTCCCCGATGAATTGTCTGGTCTGGAGAAGCTTTGCAAAAACCTATGGTGGTGTTGGAACGACAGTGCTAAAGCGCTGTTCAAGACTGTGGATTCCGATTTGTGGCACAAGTCGGGGCATAATCCTATGGTCATTCTGGACAGTGTAAGCCTGAAAAGATACAATCAGCTTGCGTCTGACGAAAAATTCCTGAGTCAGCTGCACGCCGTAATGCAGGAATTCGACGAGTATATGGCTCTCAAGAGTCAGAGAACCGAGCCTTCTGTCGCCTATTTCTGTATGGAATACGGGTTGGACACCTCTTTGAAGATATATTCCGGAGGCCTTGGAATTCTGGCCGGCGACTATCTCAAGGAGTCCAGCGATATGAATGTGAATATGGTGGCAGTGGGTCTTCTGTACCGTTACGGTTACTTTGACCAGAGAGTCACCGCACAAGGAAATCAGGTGGCCGAATACGAGCCCCAGGACTTCCTCAAAATACCGGCAGAGCCCGTTCTGGGAGAAGACGGCAACTGGCTCACAGTAAAGCTGAATATGCCCGGCCGCGTGCTTTCGGCCCGAATATGGAAAGTGCCCGTAGGCCGCACCGACCTCTATCTTCTCGACACCGACTTCGAAGCCAATATCCCCGAAGACCGTCAGGTTACCTATCATCTTTACGGTGGAGACTGGGAGAACCGTCTGAAGCAGGAACTTCTGCTGGGTATAGGCGGTGTACGCGCTCTCAGGGCCCTGGGACTCAACCCCAGCATCTACCATTACAATGAGGGACACGCCGCTTTTGCAGGGCTCGAACACCTTCGCGAGTGTATGAAGGCCTGGAATCTCAATTTTGAACAGGCTATGGAGATTGTAAGGGCATCGGGCCTTTTCACAACCCATACTCCGGTTCCTGCAGGACACGATTCCTTCGACGCCGATATGCTGGGAAGGTACATCGGCCACTACCCTCAGATTCTCGGAATCGGGTGGGACCAGCTTTATTCTCTGGGACTTATGAACCCCGGCAACCGTGCAGAGAAGTTCTCTATGAGCGCCCTTGCCGCCAATATGAGCCAGAACGTGAATGGAGTTTCAATGCTTCACGGTAAGGTCAGCCAGGAGATATTCTCGCCTATGTATCCCGGATATCTGCCCGAGGAACTGCACGTAAGCTACGTGACCAACGGCGTGCATTATCCCACCTGGGCCGCCAAGATGTGGAAGATAGCCCACGCCAAGGTGTTCGGAGACGAATTCAAGACTTCCCATTACGACAAGAAATGCTTCAACGGCATTTACAACATAAGCGACGAGGAACTCTGGAGTACCAAGAGATACGTTAAGGGCGAGCTTGTAAAGTACCTGCGCGAACATCTTTCGAACCCCGATATGGGCAGTCACTATTCTCCCAGCCAGATTGTAAAGATTCTCGCCGGGTTGGACGAAGACGTGCTCACCATAGGTTTTGCAAGGCGCTTTGCAACGTACAAGAGAGCCACGCTGCTTTTCAAGGACCTTGACAGGCTTGCCGCCATTGTAAACAATCCCAAGTATCCTGTCCGCTTCATCTTTGCGGGCAAGGCTCACCCTGCCGACACTCAGGGACAGGAACTTATCAAGCAAATCATAGACATCTCCAAGCAGGAGAGATTCCTGGGAAAGATTATATTCGTACCTGGATACAACATTACCCTGGCAAAGAGAATGGTCCAGGGTGTGGACATCTGGCTCAACAACCCTACCCGTCCTCTCGAGGCTTCCGGAACTTCCGGTGAAAAGGCCGCTATGAATGGAACAATGCACTTCTCTGTGCTGGACGGATGGTGGGTCGAGGGCTATAAGGAGGGCGCAGGCTGGGCTCTGCCTCTGGAAAAGACCTACGACAATACCGAGTACCAGAATGAACTGGATGCCGCAACCATATACGACATAATAGAAAAGGAGATAGTTCCTGTTTACTACAAGAAGGACAAGGACTGCTCTTTCAGCCGTAAGTGGGTGGGTTACATAAAGAACACTGTAGCAAAGGTGGCCAGCGAGTTTACCACCAACAGAATGCTCACCGACTACTGCAATAAGTTCTATTTTCCTCAGTACGCACGTTACAGTTCACTCATAGCCGATTCCTGCGAAAAGGCCTGCCTCATTGCCGAATGGAAGAAGAAGGTACTGGAGCAGTGGCCTGCTATGCAGGTGCTGTCTTACTCACAGCCCGACGCATCGTATGTCCTTTCGCAGACCAAGCCGCTGGAGAGTGAGGTGCGCATAAATCTGGGCGGACTCTCTGCCGACGACATTGGAGTTGAAATGGTATTCACATTCTACGACCGCAACGGCAAGCTCAAGATTCAGGAAATAAGCGAATTCCAGCTGTGTGGAGTAGAGGACGGAATAGCTTGCTTCAGAACGTCTGTACTGCCCGAGAAAACCGGTATGTACCAGGTTGGAACCAGAATATTTGCAAAAAATGAGCTTCTGCCTCACAGGCAGGATTTCCCTCTGGTGAAATGGCTGTAATAGCGACAGGTTTCTTCGACGGTGTTCATCTGGGGCACCGTCGATTGATAGAAAGTCTGGTTCAGTGTGCAAAGGATCACGCCGAACCCGGGATCGTTATGACTTTCTGGCCTCATCCCAGAATGGTGCTCCAGAAAGATGCCAGGAAGTTGCGCCTACTTTCCACTGTGCAGGAAAAGGAACGCCGGCTCAAGGCTTTGGGGGTAGATCGCATAGAGGTGCTGCCGTTTACCAGGAAGTTTGCCTCCCTCACTGCCGAGAAGTACCTGAAAGATGTCCTGCTTACCCGGTATCCAGGCTGCAAACTGATTCTGGGATACGACAACAGGCTGGGCTCAGACCAGCTTTCTCCGCAGGAAACCCTCGCCCTGGCCTCTTCTCTTGGAATAAATGCAATTATGTGCGACGCCTACGGTGACATAAGTTCCACCAAGATAAGGAAAGCTATGTCCGAAGGCCGTATCGAATTTGCTAACCAGTGCCTGGGATATGACTATTCCCTCAGGGGCGTCGTGGTGGAAGGAAAGCAGTTGGGCCGCACGATAGGTTACCCCACGGCCAATATGCAGATGTACGACCCGCTCAAGGTCGTGCCCAAGTGCGGGGCATACCTTACCAAGGTAAGGGTGCTGGACCGGGAGTTTTACGGAATGACCAATGTGGGACCTGTTATCGAGACCCATATCTTCGATTTCGACGACGACATATACGGGCTCGACATTGAACTTACTTTCGAATCATTCATAAGGGATGAAATGAAATTTTCATCTGTGGAAGAGTTGAAAAATCAACTCCGGATAGATGAAATGTCAGCAAAAAATCATATCTTTGGGATATGAAAAATGAGCAAACGACATTTGCTCCCGAGATGGAAGGAACCAGAGCCATCAAACGGGAGCAAAAAAATTTTTCTGGTGCCGAAAGCGGGCCGGAAAAAATCGACTTGAAAAAAATGATAATATATTCAGAACTGTTAAAGCCTAAATTCGACTAATATGGCAGAAGTTATTTATGTGACCCAGGAAGGGTTGGACAAACTCAAGAAAGAGCTTGCAGAGTCTGTGGCCAAGCGCCCCGCCATTGCCGCGGCAATTGCAGAGGCGAGGGAGAAGGGAGACCTCTCCGAAAATGCCGAGTATGAATCGGCCCGTGAGGCTCAGGGCCTTCTGGAACTTAAGATTGCAAATCTCCAGGCCAAGGTTACCGCTGCAAAAATCATTGACGAGAGCAAAGTAGGTACAGACAAGGTGCAAATGCTCAATAAGGTAAAGGTTCAGAACGTTGGAACCGGGCAAATAATGGAATTCACCATTGTCGGGGAGACCGAAGCCGACTTCTCGAAGGGTCGTCTGGCCGCCACCACGCCCATAGCAAAGGCTCTGCTCGGGCACTGCAAGGACGACGTTGTGGACGCCAAAGTTCCCGCCGGAGTAATCAAATTCAAAATACTGGACATTTCTATCTGATTATGGCAACTATATTCACCAGAATTGCCAAGGGTGAGATTCCGTCATACAAATGCGCAGAAGACGAAAACTTCTACGCATTTCTGGACATCAGCCCTCTGGCCGAGGGGCATACGCTCGTAATCCCCAAGAATACCGAAGACGACTATATCTTTAACCTGGACTCCAAGACCTACGAAGGGCTGTGGGCTTTCGCCCGCAAGGTTGCCGTGGCAATCAAACAGGCGGTTCCCTGCAAGAGAGTGGGAGTGGCCGTCCTTGGAATGGAGGTTCCTCATACTCACATTCATCTGGTTCCCCTGCAGAGCGAGGGCGATATGGATTTCCGCAAGGTAAAGCCCCAGGTGTCGGACGAAAGGAAGAAAGAATTGGCAGCCGCAATACTCAAAGCCTATGAAACTCTTTAGAATAATAGCAATAGCACTTCCGCTGCTTTCGCTGGCAGCCTGCGGCCAAAGGGTAAGTGTGAAGGCAACCGTACAGGGTGCCCCCGAAAACAGCAGGATTTATGTAAAGCAACTCGACGGAGCCTCCTATAAGACTCTGGACAGCATAAAGGTCAACGGAAACGGAAGTTTCTCATACACCGCTAAAATAGAGGAGGGCCAGCCCGAATTCTTCTATTTCTTCTATAAGGATACCAAAATTGCATCCCTGCTGCTGGACCGTGGCGGCAGTGTCAGCATCAATGCCGACACCCTGGGCCGTTATTCGGTAAGCGGTTCCGACTCTTCCTCAGAACTGTGCGAGGTAGAGAAGGCCTATGCAGGTTTCGTAAACGGAATCAACAGCCAGATTCTGTCATCGGCTTCCAATGCCGAAATTTCCCGCGCATACGTGGCGTATTACAGGGACAGAATCAAATACGTTATGTCTCACCCCAAGTCTCTTGCCTCAGTACAGGTTCTGTATCAGCAAATCAACGAAAATACCCCCGTGTTCGGGCAGACTACCGACGCGCTCTATTTCCGTATGGTTCTGGACTCCCTCAAGACTGTGTACCCGGAATCCCGCTACATTGCGCTTCTGGAGAAGGAGACCGCCCGTCGCGAGCAGATTCTGGGCTTGGAGCAGCGCCTCAAGAGCGCATCGGAAGAAAGTTTCCCGGACATCAGTCTTCCCGACATAAACGGCAGTACCGTAGCGCTGAGTTCGGTGGGTGCAAAGCTCATCTTCCTGTATTTCTGGAATCCCTCCGACGCGGCCCAGAAGATGTTCAACTTCGAGGCTCTCAAGCCCTTGTACGATAAATACAAAGACAAAGGCTTCGAAATCTATGCAGTGGGTCTGGACTACGACAAGGTCAACTGGGCGTCGTCGATTCGCGCGCAGCAGTTGGAATGGATAAACGTGTTCGACGGCAGGGGAGCCGACTCACCCTCGCTCCGGGCCTACAACATTGCCGGTACTCCGGGAGGAATCCTTATCCACAACGGCGAAATTGCAGGTCCCTGCATTACCGGAGAGCAGGATCTCAAGCGCGAGATTGCCCGTTTGCTCTAGAAAAGTTTTTTGCCGCTCACGGTGGCGACAAAATCCTTCAGATAGAAAGGTTCGAAGTATGCAGTGCTTTCGAACCTTTTTTCTTTCAGCGCTTCCAGCGCCGGATGCAGCATTGCCGAAGCCTTGGGGCAGCACTGCTCGAATCGGGCGTTAGGATGGTTGAGGACCTCCCTGCATTTGAGGGCACCGTCGCCTATGAACAGGCACGGCCCGTCGTTAAGGATATCGGCAAAACTGCCTTCTTCCACCACCTCGGCCCGTATTTCCTGCTGCAACGCTCCGCCGGCAGAGTAAACCGCAGTATAAACTTCCATCCTGCGGGCATCTATCATAGGAATGATGTGGGTGCAGCCATCGGGTACAAGGCCTTCGTCTATGGCTTGCCAAACCAGAATTTCGGGGGTGCTCACCGCAATGAGCGGCACCGAAGCCCCGAAACAGATTCCCTTTGCGGTGCTGCTGCCCACCCTTAGGCCGGTATAGGAGCCGGGTCCGGAGCTTACGGCAACTGCGCAGAGGTCGCTGCATTGCAAACCTGTTCGCTTAAGGAGTTCATCTATGAAAACCGCGCATTTTGAAGCGTGCGCTCTGCTCTCGTCGCTTTGTATGTATGCCGCAATGCCGTTGTCTGAAGCAATGGCCGCAGAACACAGAGCGGTGGATGTCTCTAGGAGAAGAATTTTAGACATTTTGCTGGAAAACGCCCCTCAGATAGGGGAAAATTTTATTGGTAAAGGCCGACAGCCATTCATAGACCCGCGAAGATTCCAGTACATCCTGGGAAATAAAGTTGACTTTATCGTTTATCCAGGTGAGGCCCATAAGCAGGAGTCCTATTACAATGGCGGCCACCAGAATTGAAAAAAAGAGCCCGAGCAGGGAGTTGAGCCAGCCCAGAGTCGTGATTTTCAACAGTTTGTTTATGAGGGCGCCAAGTATTTTCATAACTATGAAAACGGCGACCAGAATTATGAAGAAGCTAAGAATCTTTAGAACGGCGGGGTCGGTAGTCTCGAAATAAGGAGCGAGCTCAATGCTCAGGTTCAACGCCCAGTGATATGCCAGGAAAACGCCCAGAAACAGGGAGCCGATGCTTATTATCTGGTCGGCCAGGCCTTTGCGATAACCGTTGAAAAGGGCCGGGATAAAACACAATAACAGAATGATATCCAGAATATTGAGGCTCATTTGTAGAATACCTTTGAATTAGTTAACTTTGTAGGATATTATTATATGCGCAAAAATAGATAAAAAATATGAGATTCAAAGAGTATAAGGGACTGGATATGGTAGCGGTTTCAAACGAAATCCTGCAAAGATGGCGTGAGCGCGACACATTCCGCAAATCAACCGAATTGCGTGAAGGTGCCCCCGAATTCATATTCTTTGAAGGCCCTCCTTCCGCCAACGGAATGCCCGGCATTCATCACGTAATGGCGCGCAGCATCAAGGATGCAATCTGCCGTTACAAGACGCAGACCGGTTACAAAGTGAACAGGAAAGCCGGTTGGGACACCCACGGGCTGCCTGTGGAACTCGGGGTGGAGAAGAAACTCGGAATTACCAAGGCCGACATAGGAACCCGGGTGAGCATTGCAGAGTACAATGACACTTGCCGCAAGGAGGTTATGAAATATACCAAGGAGTGGGTTTCAATGACCGAGCGTGTGGGTTACTGGGTAGATATGAACGACCCTTACATTACCTACGACAACCGTTACATAGAGACTCTGTGGTGGCTTCTGCGCAAGATTTACGACAAAGGCCTCCTCTATAAGGGCTATACCATTCAGCCGTATTCTCCTACCGACGGCACCGGCCTCAGTTCTCACGAGCTTAACCAGCCCGGCTGCTACAAGGACGTGACCGACACTACCGTTACGGCCCAGTTCAAGGTAAAGGGAGAGGAAGACCTCTATTTCCTGGCCTGGACAACCACTCCCTGGACCCTGCCGTCAAACACCGCATTGTGCGTAGGCCCCAACATCGAATACGTAAAGGTGCGCAGCTCCAATCCATATACCGGAGCCGCCGCCACATACATAGTTGCCAAGGCTCTGGTAGAAGCCTGGTTCAACGACAAGGTTGAATATGAGGTGCTTCCCGGCACAATGAAAGGCAGCGAACTCGTGGGTATGCGCTACGAACAGCTCATCCCCTGGTTCAAACCCGTAGAGGGAGATGCCTTCCGCGTAATAAGCGGAGACTACGTTACCACCGAAGACGGTACCGGCATAGTTCACATTGCCCCCACCTTCGGCGCCGACGACAAGAAGGTCGCCACCAATTTCGGCATCCCCGGCATTATGCCCATCGACAAGGACGGCAATCCCCAGGCCCAGGTGGACCGTCAGGGCCGCTTCTGCCTGCTTTCAGACCTCGACCCCGACTATGTGGCAAAGTACGTTGACGAATCCTACGCTCCCTTTGCAGGACGTTACGTGAAGAAAGGCTACAAGGGTTACTTTGAGCACAACGAAGACCCGCAGGAGCCCACGCTGGACATAGACATCTGCCTTATGCTCAAGGCCGACGGCCGTGCATTCCGAATCCAGAAGCACGTGCACAACTATCCCCACAGCTGGCGCACCGACCTCCCTGTACTCTACTACCCTCTGGACTCCTGGTTCATCAAGGCCAGCGCCGTCAAGGAGCAGATGGTAGCTCTCAACAAGACAATCGCCTGGAAACCCGAATCTACCGGAACCGGACGTTTCGGGCAGTGGCTCGAGAATATCCAGGACTGGAACCTGAGCCGCAGCCGTTTCTGGGGCACACCTCTTCCTATCTGGCGTACCGACGACTGCAAGGAGGAAATATGCATCGGTTCGGTTTCCGAGCTCTACGAGCAGATAGAAAAAGCTGTGAAGGCCGGCATAATGGACGAGAATCCTCTGGCCAAGGCCGGATTCGACCCCAACGATATGAGCAAGGAGAATTACGACCGCATAGACCTTCACCGTCCCTACGTTGACAATATCTTTCTCGTAAGTGAATCGGGAAAGAAAATGACCCGCGAGACCGACCTCATTGACGTCTGGTTCGACTCGGGCTCAATGCCTTACGCCCAAACCGGCCTGCGTGCGAAGGACAGCGCCGCGTTCGGCTGCACCGCCGACTTCATTGCCGAGGGCGTTGACCAGACCCGCGGATGGTTCTATACCCTTCACGCAATTCACACTATGGTTAGCGGAACCCCCGCATTCAAGAGGGTGATTTCCAACGGACTGGTGCTGGACAAGGACGGCAACAAGATGAGCAAGCGCCTTGGCAATGCAGTGGACCCGTTCGCCCAGTTGGACAAGTACGGTGCCGACGCCCTGCGCTGGTATATGCTCACCAACGCCCAGCCCTGGGATAACCTCCGGTATGACCAGGCAGGAGTCGATGAGGTGCGTCGCAAATTCTTCGGCACTCTGTACAACTGCTACTCTCTGTTCGCAGTTTATGCCAATATCGATTCCTTCGACCCCGACAGCGACGCTGTGCAGCGTCCCGAATTCGACCGTTGGATGTTCAGCCGTCTGAACACCCTCACCGCAAAGGTGAAGGCCGCCTACGAAGACTACGACATTACCACAGCCGGACGGCTGATTCAGGATTTCGTCTGTGACGACTTCTCCAACTGGTACATTCGTTTGAACAAGAAACGCATCTGGGTAAGCGGAATGTCTCCCGACAAGCTTTCGGCTTACCAGACCATATATGCAACCCTTAAGACCGTGGCCCTTCTGAGCGCTCCAATTGCGCCGTTCTTTATGGACCGGCTGTTCCTGGACCTCTGCCCCGGGAAGGAATCGGTTCATTTCGAGCTTATGCCTTGTCCCTGCGACAGTTGCATCGACATCGACCTGGAAGAGCGGATGGCCCTCGCACAGAAGTCCTGCTCAATGGTTCTGGCCCTCAGGAAGAAGGTTGGAATCAATGTGAAGAAACCTCTTCCAAGGCTTATGATTCCGGTTATTTCCGACAAACTGCGTCAGCAGCTCGAGGCTGTCAAGCCTGTGATTCTTTCCGAAGTAAACGTGAAGGACGCCGAGTTCATTGCCGACACCAGCGGGGTTATCACCAAGAAAATCAAGCCTAACTTTAAGACTCTGGGCAAGATTTACGGTCCCAGGATGAAAGGCATAGCCGCCGCATTCCCGACCCTCTCGCAGCAGCAGATAGCTCAAATCGAGAGCAGCGAAGGCCCGTATACCCTCTCTCTGCCCGACGGAGACGTTGTTCTTAACAAGGGCGACTACGAAATTCACTCCGAGGATATGCCTGGCTGGCTTGTCGCCGCCGACGGTGCGCTCACCATTGCACTGGACATTACTCTCACCCCCGAACTCATAGAGGAGGGAACGGCCAGGGAACTCATACGTCCCATCCAGAATTTAAGGAAGGAAAAGGACCTCGAGGTTACCGACCGCATTCACACTGTAATTTATGCACAGGGCGAACCTGCATCCGACATTCAGGCTTCGCTCAACCACTATAAGGAGTATGTCGCTTCCCAGACATTGTCTCTGAGCATCGATTTCCAGGACCTTTCGCAGGCTCCCGCCGATGCCCGGGAAATTGAATGGGGCGATGACATCATTAAAATTAAAATAACCAAATAATACAGCTAGCTATGGCAGAAGAAATCAAAACCAGGTATTCCGACGAGGAACTCGAGGAATTCAAAGGCATTATTGAAGAGATGCTTGCAAAGGCTAAAGCTGAATATGACACGCTGCGGCACGTCATTATGCACAATGGAACGAACGACATAGAGGATACGTCCCCTTCGTTCAAGACCGTCGAAGACGATGGTGCAAACCAGCTTTCCAAGGAAGAAGCAAGCCAGCTTGCCCAAAGGCAGTATAAATTTATCAAGAACCTGGAACAGGCTCTGGTTCGTATAGAGAATAAGACTTACGGTATATGCCGCGTAACAGGAAAGCTCATCCCCAAGGAGAGGCTGCGCCTTGTGCCGCACGCAACCCTTACCGTAGAGGCGAAAGAAATGCTTGCAAAGGGTGGAAAGATCTAAGAAACTTCTTCTCCTGGGCATTCTTCTTGTGATTGTAGATCAGGTAGTTAAAGTCCTGATCAAGACAAATATGGACCTGGGGGAGCAGATTTACGTACTGGGACAGTGGTTCCGGCTCTGCTTTGTCGAGAACGAAGGAATGGCCTTCGGAATGAAATTCGGCGGGCAGGTCGGAAAGCTGCTCCTGTCGGTTTTCAGGCTTGTCCTGGGGGTAGTGCTCGTCTGGTGGATATCGTCTCTTGAAAAGAAGAAAAGCACCCCCACCGGAGTTCTGGTGGGCCTTACCCTTATTACTGCAGGTGCTTTCGGGAACCTCATAGACTGTATGTTCTACGGTCTGGTGTGGGATTATGCTCCTTTTATGTTCGGCAAGGTGGTGGATATGCTGTATTTCCCCATCATCCGCACCCAGACCTTCACTTTCTTTGAGCCGGTCTTCAACATTGCCGACTCCTGCGTTACCGTAGGTGCATTCTACCTCATCCTCTTTCAGTGGAAATTCTTCACTTCCGAAGAAACTAAATAACTTGGGCGCAAACTCGTATTCGTGGACATAAATGCCTATATCGTCCACGGAGCCTGTGGCCAATGGAAGTTTTTCTGGGGGGAGCCGGAGGGCAAGGGGCTTCGGACCGGTACGCACCTTCGGTGCTATCCCTCCTACGCCTTCGGCGCAGGCTCCTCCCGTTCACGAGCCACGGGCGGCTACGCCGTCCGAAGTCCCTTGCCCTCCGGCGCCACTTGCCACACTTGGCATCTGGCTCTATTCTTGCCACATTTGGCCATTCGGCGCCACTTGCCAAAGATTGTAAGCTAGGCGTACCGGCGACTGCGCAAACGGTGCCGTGTGACCGGAGTTCCGCCAAAGTGGGTGTGCGGCGGTGTGCCTTGTAGCCTGCTGGGAGGCTGTTTCGGAAAAACCCACCCCGTCATTATGGCCTAGTGGGTGTGCGCGCACCCTGCCTGTAGCTGCCTCCCGAGCGTATTACCAAAACCCACTTTGGCGAACCGCAACATTTGCCTCTCTTTTTTTGTAGGTATAATTAAATTTTCCAAAAAGTTTCGTCGGCCTCGCCGATGGAGATACGCACAGCTTCGACGTGCCGATGGGCGGTTCCGCTTGCGCAGGAACCGAAGGGGCGGCATTGCCTGCGGCTATGCCTAAGAGTTACGCGGCTTTGCTTTCGCTTAGCCGCATAACCGATTTATTCTGAAACGGGACGCACAGACCGCCCGCGGCAACGGCCGTAGTCGACCGTGCCCACGTCGTACGAATCGAAGTAGAGTCCGTACGCGCTGCAAGGGTCGTCCGTATAGAGCGAGGAAGACCAAAAGTAGCCGTTGGACCCGACATTACTGAGGAAGTCGCCGCTGCGAGAGCCCGCAGCGGGCAAGAATATCTTGTTACTTGAGCCAATACCATACACCATTCTACCATTGATGCCCTGATATGCAGTCCATTCCCTTACACAATTATTTTCCAATTCCTCAAACTCTTCTCTAGTTGGTATTCGCCAGTTACCACCTAATGTCACGTGAGCCACGTCATCTTCCGGGTCAAGTACGGTCTTATTGTCCGGACTGCCGGCGCCGGACCAATATGATGGTTTATCTGACGGAATGTATTTGGTCCAGCCTGTTTCCCAAGTTGAACCAGTATGGTATGGGCAATTTCTCCAGTCAAGATATATGCTGGTGCTGGTGACATCCTGGGTTCCGGCCCACTGGTAGTAGCCGCCATATTCCTCAGGCTTTGATGCTCCAAGGTTGCAGGCCGCCCATTTTACGGAGGTTCCCATATCCACCGCTCCGCTGGTGGCGAGGGTGAACGCGTTCTTTTCCCTATATGAACTTATCGGATGTATCTTACCAGAATAATTCGACCAGTTTGTCATTACCTTGTACATCTCTATCATATTCGCAGGGACGAATATTCCTATCACACCACCAAATGCATCAGATTGAATGGAAACGGGAGATGTCGCAGGAAGTAAAACACAAATTATATCACTTCCGAAGCAATTGCTTCCAAGAGACGAGACAGAAGAAGGCAACTCCAGTTTCCAAAGCTTAACACCGTAGAAGGCGCGAGTGCCAACAGATGTTACATTTGAAGGGATAGAAACAGATGTCAAGGATATGCAGCCCTCGAAGCAATAACCCGGAACGGATGATATTCCGGAAGGGATATTTGCGGCAGTCAAAGATGAACAGCCGCTGAAGGCAAAAGTTCCAAGCGATGTCACTCCGTTTGGAATTGAAATCTGTTTCAAAGCTGAACAACCGGAAAATGCAGATGAACCTATTGAAGTAACTTTGGAAGGAATTCCAATAGAGGACAAATTCGAACAACCGCCAAAAGCATAATCTCCTATTGAAGTAACATTTGAAGGCAAATCAACTGTAGTCAGCAAAGAACATCCACCAAAAGCACTACCGCCTATTGAAGCCACCTTTGACGGGATTTCTATGGTAGCAAGTTTCGAACAGTTATTGAAGGAATAACTTCCAATTGTAGTGATATTGGACGGTAAGTTCACAGATGTGAGCGATGAGCAACCACGGAATGCATATGTTCCAAGGTCGGTGATATTCTCGGGAATGGTAATTGACACCAACTTGGTGCAGCCATCGAACAGTTCGTTGATGCTGTGGACGTTCTTGAAATACTTTATTTCATCGAAGCTTGTTACGCCCTTCCAATTAGTGAACAGTCCGCTGAATGAAGTTGCAGCCTCGGCCTCGGCAATGGACACCTCACCGTCACCGTTAGTATCGTACTTGGCAACGCAGGCAAACTTGGCGGCAGGGTCCTTGAACACGATATTGTCCCCTACAGGGTCTGTGCCCTTCTGTATGAATATCAGCCCCTGGTCAACATCCTCGATGGAGCCGAAGACTCCGCGCTTGATGGTCACCGAACTTGATGAAGAGCGCACAGCATACTCGTCGGCAGTGTTGAAGGTCATCTTGAAGCCGCTGCTCAATGTCCCGGGCAGGGCGACGATATAGTACCACTTCCCTTTCTCGAAGCAGCCTCCGCCAGGGGCAGTGAGGGTGATGGCCTTCTCTTCGCCCTCGACCTTGGATACTACGGGATAGCCTCCGTCAAAAGCGAGTTTCACCTTTCCGGCAAGGTTCTCATCGTTCTTTCCCTCGAATACAACTTCCTTTATATTGTCGTTCACGAGCGAGAAACGAACTCCTCCGCAGACATTGTAGAATCCCATCTTCAGACTCTGGGACCTGGCCAGGGTAATGAACGTGCCCTTGGCAAAGGATCCGGCCCTTCCAGTCT
Organism: Bacteroidales bacterium; assembly: GCA_024401895.1. Lineage (GTDB taxonomy): Bacteria > Bacteroidota > Bacteroidia > Bacteroidales > UBA932 > Cryptobacteroides. Next base: position 110 of record JAKSKE010000001.1, on the reverse strand, counting down.
GAGTTGCAGGGAGAGTTGTGGTGACGGAGGAATTGTCTGCAGTGGCATCGGCCCGGTAGGGATAAAGTCCCCAGAGAGGGGTTGAGTCCGAGAAGCCTTCGTTGAATCCG